>NZ_JCAIUM010000022.1:0-65910 GCF_059445545.1 Paenibacillus sp. Y568 | reverse complement strand
ATACCTAAGCTTGCTAAACCGCATCAAACGGTATAAGTGGTATTTAACATCATTCTTGCAATTTATCAATGTATTGATAGAATAACAAATAGGAGTCACGGATAGATTTAGCAGATATCTCTTTATCATTATAGTCAAGAGGGAAGAACGGTAGCGGAAAAAACTCATTAAACTGGTAACTGTCCTTTTTTGCCTGTCCTGTTGTTAAATAATATGACAAAGCAACATAACGATCATAGGTATACGTGTGTTCTCCCGAAAACATTTTCTCAAACTCAGTTAATACGTCACCTGTTGTCAGCACAGTATTTTCCGGATATACACTTTCTGCGATTTGTTGACGCTCAGAAGGAGAGAGTTCATAGGGTTGTTTGTTATTGTAAGGCGCATCTAGCCACTCTTCAAGCGCATCCTCAAAACGGTTCATTGAAAGCTTTTTTTCTTTCCAACAGCGTTTATTATCTCTTGGATATATATATCTTTAGCAGGTGCATTCTTCTCCTTCTGCTGATTTTCTATTGCGATCAAACCCTCCCTGTGTAAATATTCAATCTCCTTAAGCTTTTTATGATCTCCTTTAATTGTTGAAAAATTACCTATTCTCCATTGTTCTGCAATTTGTGCAAGAAGTTCTGAGTTCTTATATTTATATTTCTGAATCACCTCACTCAACTGAATGACATCTAAAATGAGTTCTACACGTTCAGGTGTTAGTTCGATTATGGGTGTATCAAATTGTGAAAGATCCAACTTCCAATCGGACATGAATATCATAACGTCCCCATTATCAAGTAGCATGTTAATTTCTGTCTCCGGTGTAGTGTCAATCATTGCGATCTTAGTAAACTCGGAAATAATGTTCGGTACAACAGGAACTAATGAATGATTTAAAGCTGTAGCATCCTCCGTATTTTCTTCCACCAGTTTAACCACAACTTTTTTATTGTAAATATAGAATTCGTTAAAAAATATAAGTCCACTAATAATTAAAACAGCTATACTTCCGACAATTATAATCCTATTCTTCATCATAGGCTCCTTATTCAGAAAGTGTTATAACTACTCTAACGTTAGTTTAGTATAAAAGTTTTAAGAAATAACATAATTAATATACTGAGTAACGTTAAGATAATGTACTAGTTAGAGAGCCAATGAGTATCTGGGGACTTGCAGCACCGGCAGATAAAGGGGAAACAGAAAAGTGTCCAAGAGGTATAGTGGAGAAAGTGACGAATAATAAGGAATTATGGTAACTTATTAAATAGTAAGCATTCTATTTATTCGGGGGAGTGATTAACATGTGTGGACGTTATACGATAACGGTCTCTATGGAAGAGTTGATGATCAGATACCTAACGAATGATTCCACAATGATTCAATACGCCCCGAAATATAATGTGGATGTGGCACCTATGTAATTCATACCTGCTGTCATACATAACGGGACAACAGAGAATCGAGTAGGAGAGAAATTGAAACCGACTAATTCTTTTCCCTTCCAATCAGAAGAACGGCATATCCGTAAGGTTTCCAGTGACACACTGGTGTCTTACCAGGGCAATCGCTATTCGATTCCGTTTATCTATGTAGGTCATCTATGTTCAGGACGAGAAGAACGGCATGCTGCATCATGTATGCGGCAGTTGGCCACATTATCCAGTTAAAAGAGAACTTGTTGATTGAGATCGTGTAGTCCTGTAAACGACGGTACTCTTGGCCAGAAGTTCTACCGAACATAACCAACACCATTCTCCACTTTCCCTTTTGTCTGCGGACGATAGGGTTTGCAACGACGAAGAATGAATCCGTGATGGTTGGCGAACTTTGAAAATCTCTCGTTCCATATAACTTCACCTTGCTCGACTTGTCCGATGACCACGGTCTTCATATTGTCGTACAGACAAGTTCTTGTAATCCCTCGAAAGTACGTCATCGCTCGTTCATGACAGCCAATAAGGGTCTGAACTTTCTCATCTTCTGTATATTCCACATACAACGTGCGCGAATAACCAAGTACCATAACAAACGTATACAACCGCTTTTGGGATTGATTCCAATTCACTCTAAAGTGACCCAGTCGACCTGTGCTTGCTCGCCTGGCTCGGTCTCGAACCGTTCGGTAGCCTTAAAAGAAATGATAGGCTTCAGTGGCCTCATGAAGTAACGAAGGGTGGTAATGCTCCCGATGAATCCTTTTGTTTTGATCTCGTCGTATATGACCTCTGGCTTGATAATCTGGACGGTGATGCCTTAACTGACTGCTATTTGCAATGTGTTGCAGATTGCGCAGGATTTGAGATTCCGACAATGGTGGTGCACCTGCCTCACGAAGATAATCCATATAACGCATTGGGACTCGATAGAATCAAGAGAATCGCTGAAAAAGCTGAACAGTTTGGTGTCAATGTTGCGCTTGAGAATTTGAAAAATCTTACCAATTTGGCGTATATGCTGGAGCAAGTGAATTCCCAACGGATCGGTTTCTGTTATGACAGTGGACATCACTACCACTACTATCCGGATAAAGATCTATTATCCATGTATGGTTCCCGGTTGATGGCAATCCATTTACATGATGATAACGGAAGCTATGCCCAGCACGGGTTACCCTTTGACGGCACGATTGATTGGTCTATAGTCATGCAAGCAATTGTAAGAACAGGTTATTCCGGTGCGACCGCAATAGAGGCCATGAATTGGGACTATGAGGATTTATCTGCACCAGATTTTTTACATAAAGCGTTTGAACGAGCAACAAGATTGGAAGCATTAAGGGGTTCCTATGAGTCTATCTAAAATAAAATTATTATTAATTCTGAATGTTATATTCCTAATTGTTGGCTGTAATAATGGCAATAAGGAGAGAGCTGTTAATGAATTCTCAATCTATTTGGTTAAAGACTTATCTACAAATGAAGCTATGAGTAAAAAGCTTGATGATCTTCCATTAGAAACAATACCTGTGCTTACCGACAAGGAGATTAAAACATACAATTGGACAGAACATGAATTTACAATGAAGGAAGGCCTTAGTTTAGAGGGAAAGCTAGAAGCGAAGTACCAGCAAGCGGTAAACCTTTTGTTGTAGTTGTGGGAAATGAAAGAATATATCTAGGAACTTTTTGGTCCACGTTCTCTTCTCAATTTTTAGATCTTGATATTCCGACGATCTCATCTATTTGGCTTAAAAGATATGATAACGATATGTACAGAATACACTCTGGAAAAATTCAAGACCCTAGAGACGATACTAAAATATTTGAGGCATTAAAAGGATTAGGGAAAGTTATTAATTATTAATTATTCTAGTGAGTACTAAGTATTAGCAATCGTTCAATTCCATGTGGGCTAAAACGGCAGCCCATCGTTCCGCTAACGGGCAGAGGGAGAATAGTATCAAAGTTAGACTAGAAAAAGGAGGGGAAATGTGATGTGGATATCTGTTCTCTTACTTCTGATGGTAACGATATTATGTTTTATTGTAATGTACAAGCTTATTGGGATAATTTCAAAAGTCAACAAGATTACTGCAAGTATTTTCGCTTTATTACTTACGGGTATTTTCACTTATGAATGGATAAATAACATAATAAACAATCTGTTTATACCTATGCATTAATTTAGTTATTCCGCTAACTACCAGTTTTCGCAACAAAGTCATCAATATTTGCGTATTAGTCTTTGTAGAAAAATATGGGTATTAGATTTTTTGGGGATTTTATACGCGGAGTATAGAAAAATGGGGCAGTTAGGTAACTTATCATTTTATTCATTATGGCAGTTGTCGTGATGAGTGGTCTCGTAATTAAAGGTAAGGAAGTATCAGCATGCGATTTTAATCGCACGTTGCAAAATCTATATACGAGGAGAATTCACACAATGAAAAAAATTATTCTTAGCACTGCACTTGCTCTAAGCCTCATTGCTGTATCGGTGCCTGTTCATGCGGCAGAGAGTCATCCGATTATCATGGATGGCGTTGCGATCACATCCGAAGTACAGCCTGAGATGAAGAACGGTCGTACAATGGTGCCTTTGCGCGTGATCAGCGAAAATCTGGAGGCTGTGGTCGATTGGTCGGGCTCGGAAGTGACGATTATGAGAGATGACATGAAAATAACCTTGCAACTGAACAGCAGCACCGCAGTGAAAGATGGAAAGACACTGGAGTTGGATGTGCAGCCGTACATCCAAAATAATCGCACCCTTGTTCCGCTACGCTTTCTAGCGGAAACGTTTGGCTGTACGGTCAATTACAGCAACGGTACGGTTACGGTCGATACCGCGCCCTTGATGATCAATGGAGTGAAAGTGACAACTTTGCAATATGAATACCACATGATAATAGGCGGCTACAGGCAGCAGTTCAGTGGCAAGCGTTATAACGAAGAGATTTATGCGCTCTTTGAGTCGAATAAAGGTGCTAAGGTGGATGCTCCGACGAATTATGGGTGGTATTACAATTTGGATACTTTAGGGTGGTATACGAAAACCGGGCAATATGGTTTTTTGGACGCGGCAGGAAATAGTGTCCAACGCTTTGATCCCTATATTCTGAGTGATCCATCTGGGCTCAACGGATTCACGGAAGAACAATTGGCAGACTATCCGAAAGCGCTGATTTTTGACGCTGTGGAGGGGCAATGGTATAAGTTCAGCGAGACTGCGCTGGATTCCATTGCTAAATTGATGAAAACAGCTGAACAAAACGGTTTGATGAAGAGTACGGAAATATAAATGATACGGACTGGGTAAGCGTACAGTTATCGCTTCGGTCATTGAACGGAACACGCTAGTTCAGTAAAACAATCTGGGGAATTACTTACTTATTTTCACAAACCTTTTGATATTATTACCGTCTTATTATATACAAGAAAATATAGACATAAAGTATTGTATCGAAGACAGCGAGAGAGCAGAAACTAAACTCACCGCATTTCTAGACGATTGCCTTTGGCGTTACTGCATCTCAGTATCCTCAGGGCACTTTCCAAACCGCGACCACGGATTGTGGAAAAGAGTTTGCCTGTCATGCCTCTTTGGAGTTCCTCGCAACATCGATGTCTATTTTGCTGATCCCCATTCATCCTGGCAACAGCACTCAATCTCATTAATAAACGGCCAAGGAAATGTTTTTCACAGATTTAAAGTTTGCATACACGTGATAATTCAAATAGGAAATTCACATAGTTTAGAGAAAGGGGCAATGGAGGAAGTTTATTAAATAAAATTTTGGATATCGCGAAGATGTTCTTTTGTTCATAAGTACATCTAAGATGTATTCAATCCAGATCTCAAACCAAGCAACAATCTGTCTGTTAAGCAGTTCATCCTAAAATAGCGTGATAAAATAGTGAAATTTCAACATAAAAAGGAGATTGTAACATTGTCGATTCCAGTGTATGGTATAAAAAACACGTCGGTTAAAGACGAAAAATTGCCGGCCTTTGTTCTATCGCTTTTCGTGGCTTTTATTTTATTTTTATTCTGGGCGCCGTTTCAAACGGGACTGTTTAATGGGCAAATGCTTGACTACGAACTGCCGATATATATCGCTGTTCTTTTTAGCGCTTTGCTGGCGCTGCTATGGATTGCCGCCTTTTACAAACAGTTTAAATTTGAAGAAGAACGAGACATTCTTTCCATGGCGGCTCTGCTGCTGCCTCTGACCTATGCACTGTCTCTGTTCGTCGCCATATCCCATTATAACGCAATGAACCTGCTCTATATTCAGAGTATTTATGGTGCGGTATTTATTATAGCTTTGTATTTACTCAGACAAAAGCGCGTGGATCTCGCCCTCCAAAACGCCGTACTTACACTTGCCTATTTGATCGTCGGCTTTGGTCTATTAAACTGGTTTAGGGCAGGGGAATTGGCCGGAAGTCTGGTCGGTTGGTTCTCTAATACAGTGCGGAATGGAATTTATACGGATGCTGTTATGACCGATTCTAACGGGTTGCGGTTGACTTCCATTTTTCAGTACGCCAATACATACGCTGCCTTTCTGATGGCTTTCCTGTTCGTGGCACTATTCACCCTCATCCGTTCTCGCAAATGGTACGGTATCTTAATCCATTCCTGTATGCTGGTACCCATCCTGATTTCACTACTACTGACGCTGTCACGCGGTGGGTTGGTGTTACTCCCAGTCATCTTCTTTCTACTACTGCTGTTACTGAGGCCGACACAGCAGATTCTGTGGGTTATCCATCTGGCCGTGTCCGGTCTCGCTTCGCTGGCCGTCATAGGCCCGATTAACAACATCGGCCTTGCCTTCCATGCAGGCACCGCCGCCAGAGGCTGGGGCTATCTTGTCGCCGCTTCGACACTGTCCGCTGTCACCGCATGGGTCATTCAGAGCTATGCCGCCCCTTGGCTTAAAGGTAAGATGAGCGGCTGGAACGGACACAAGCTGGCCGGTCTGTGGCTGCCGATCGTTTCCATAGCGTTGGTAGCGCTGGTCGCCTTCCTGCTGATGGGTACTGACTTGAAAAAAGCACTTCCCGACAATCTTGAAACTCGGTTGGATAACATTAACTTTAAGCAGCACAGTGTGCTAGAGCGTTTGACCTTCTACAAAGACGCCCTGAAGGTGACAAAGGATTATCCATTGCTCGGTACCGGAGGAGGAGGCTGGTCGGCGCTATACGAGCAATACCAGAATAACCCGTACACTAGCCGCCAGGTGCATAACTTTTTCCTACAATATCTAATCGAAGTTGGGATCATCGGATTCATCATTTTTATGTGTTTCATACTATATATTTTCTATAAATATATTCGTAGTTACCTGCAACGGGACAAGGATGACTTCTCAAACGGTTTTTTCTATCTAATCATCACCTTGTCGATACTTGTGCATAGTCTGCTTGATTTTAATATGAGTTATGCGTTTATGGGTATTCTCCTTTTCCTTGGGCTAGCCGGTATGGCGAACGTCATGCACAGTAAGCCATTGCCGCCAATTTGGAAAAAAGATATAATTCGCTTTGGGTATCTGGCCGCTCTAACTATTTTTTCAATTACCTTGTTGGTGCTCTCCACCCGGTCAATCATTTCTAGCAATTCTGCAATGAAAGCCGAACAATTATCGACAGTCAGCACATCGTATGAGGAAGTTGCAGCACCTCTTCATAAAGCGTTGAGATATCGTCCAAACTATCCCCAATCAGTCATTCTACTCTCCGCCTTGGACCAACATGTATACAAGCTGACGCAAAAAGAGGAATTTGCTGATGAAGCTTTTACGCTCTTGGAGCGAGCAATCAAGCAGGAGCCGGGCAATAAGAAATTACTTAACCAGTTGATCAATTACTACGATATGAAAGATCAACCAGAACTTGCTTACAATATATATTCTAAAAATGCTTACCGATATAACTGGGACATTAACTGGTACGAAAATATGATGAGTCGTGCTTTTGCTCTTGGAAATGAAGCTCGTATTATCAAAGATAACAACAAACAGCAGAAATATTTCACAGCCGGTTTAGCCCAATATCAGTATGTTTTGGATGGAATAGCTTATCTAACAACCCTTCCGGAAGAACAGATGCAGGGGCGTCCATTTAATATTACACCATTAATTGCATTAAGCATTGGGAAAATAAAGCAAATAGAAGGCGATAATAGTTTAGCTACTGAACTACTCAAAACAGGTTTTACGGAAGGTTACGCCGATTTGGTGCTTCAACCCGTAGCTTGGTCTACGGAGTGGTATAATGCCTTGATAATCCAAGCCTTTAATCTTGGCATGAATGCGCGTAGTCAAATGGGTGATCACATCAATGATGATCAAGAGGAAGTTGCTATGAGATACAATTTCAACTTTGGACTCCAGGCTTACCGACAAATTCTATTGGACGCCAACAATGATCTCTTCGCTCTTCCCGCTTCGCTTGTACTGAATGTAGGTAAGATTGAGTTGTTTTCGGGGAAGGTAGAAGAGGCAGTCAACACTTTTAAAGATCGCTTTGAAGAAGATTATAGCGACACTTCCAATCGCGAATTGGCTCGCTGGTACTTGGCCGCTTTAAAGAGAACCAATAATGTTCAGGACGAGGAAATATATAATAAATTAATTAGTGCCGATCCTAGCGAGGCTGCTAAAATTGAGGAAGCTGCTGCAATGTAGTCAACAAAATATTTTCTAAAAAGATTAAAGAGGCCGCTCACTCCTAAAACGGGAGTGGAGCGGCAATTCTTTTTTGAGAAGTATTTATGAATAATTCTTAACTGTCGCCATGTCAGAGGCTAGATAAACTAGCCTATTTTAATATGATTGTTTTGTCACCACTTAATGTGTGCAAAATAACTTCAGTTTCATTGACCCAAGTTGGACTTTGAATATTAAGCAGATCCATAGCCTTATTATCGTTAATATCTCGTAACATTATATCTAGATCCGATCTATCCAATTTCTTAAGTAAAAGTCCCATAAAAGACTTTCTGTAAAATTCATAAATAAAAGTTGTTTCACCTAAAGTAGCTGATCGATGTTTAATCATGAGTGATTCTGTTCTTTTGGGTGAATGAATATTATCCTGGATTCGATTGATTTAAAATACAATGAAGCACTTGTAGCGGCTTCCTACAGAGTGTTGAGTGTCCTCAAATTTTCACATTAAGGCTCTCTTCTTCCTACGGAAATAATATACGCAACATTTTTCATATCAAACTGTTGAGTTACAGTTATGGATGAATCTTTTATCACCTCTGGGAGAGCTGGATAAATCGGTCTAGTATAGGAATCGGTAGAAAAACCACCTTTATCCTTGAATGATACTAATGGATGAATATCCGATTTTCCTTTGGCTATATTTTCACCGGAAATATTGAGAGCTTTGATTGACAACGAGTGTAAGGTCATTTTAAAGGAAGTTAGACTGAAAGCACCATCTTCGTTACCAGACGTGAAATCATTACCTGCAAAATCTTTAAATGGCTGACCTTCCGCCACTCTTTCATCAGTAATATGTAGCAATTTCATCTTTTGGTCCCATGTATATTTAACATCAGTATGATCAAGAAACAAGCGAATTGGTAGAAACATGGATCCATTTTTTAATATTGGAGTTGTATCCATATGAATTGTCATCCCGTCAACTTGTGCAATGTTAGAATTGATAGTCACTTCAAACCTATGATTCAGCAATAGTATGGTTGCTGTTTTAGTAGAATCGTCATAAGAAACAGTTCCACCCATTAAATCCTGATTAGCACGAAGTGGAATAAGTAGGCGCTGTTTGGCATCGACAAATGGAGGAGAAGGAAGAGTGTATAGAATAAAGAACTTATCGATTTTCAAATGAATAGATGTTTCATTGTGACTCTCGGCATGTACATGGATAGAACCAATAAATAATAGGGCGATACAGGCCGAGATCAAAAGAGATACGCTAAGCACTCGCCGATTCATAAATCTCATCCGTTCTTATTTTGGATTAATACATCCGACAACTAAAATATTGAGCTGCTTATTCAGAAAGGGTTATAACTACTCTAACGTTAGTTTAGTATAAAAGTTTTAAGAAATAACATAATTAATATATTGAGTAACGTTAAGATAATGTACTAATTAGAGAGCCAATGAGTATCTGGGGACTTGCAGCACCGGCAGCTAAAGGAGAAAAACAGAAAAGTGTCCAAGAGGTATAGTGGAGAAAGTGACGAATAATAAGGAATTATGGTGACTTATAAAATAGTAAGCATTCTATTTATTCGGGGGAGTGATTAACATGTGTGGACGTTATACGATAACGGTCTCTATGGAAGAGTTGATGATCAGATACTTAACGAATGATTCCACAATGATTCAATACGCCCCGAAATATAATGTGGCACCTATGCAATTCGTACCTGCTGTCATACATAACGGGACAGAGAATCGAGTAGGAGAACTCCGTTGGGGGCTTGTTCCGTCTTGGGCAAAAGATCAGAAGATGGGGATTAAAATGATTAATGCGAGGGCTGAGACACTACTTGAGAAGGCATCATTCAAACGTCTAATCAGTAATCGAAGATGCATCATCCCGGCAGATGGGTTCTACGAATGGAAACAGCAAGGAAATAGCAAACAGCCCATGAGAATTGTTATGCGAGATGGTGATATTTTCTCAATGGCTGGCTTGTATGATATATGGATTGATCCCGAGGGTAAGAAACTAAGTACGTGTACAATCATTACGACAACACCGAATAGCCTCATGGCTGACATCCATGATCGCATGCCTGTTATTCTACATCGCGACAACGAAACAGAATGGCTAAGTCGGGATAACCATGATGAATCAGCTCTTATGGCATTACTTCGTCCATATGAGGCCAGTAAGATGAATGCCTATCCAGTATCATCTGCTGTAGGAAATGTACGACATGATTCGAAGGAATTAATCGAAGACATTAGGGAGAGTGGTTGATATGAACTTGAAATGGTTGGAATGGGCCAAACAAATCCAAGCTATCAGTCAGAATGGTCTTGCGTATTCAAAGGACGTGTATGATCTTGAACGTTTTGAACAGCTACGGGAACTAAGTATTACGATATTGAATGAATATACAGATGTGGAGATCGAGAAGATCAGAACACTATTTGCCAGTGAGAGTGGATATGCAACACCAAAGGTGGATGTACGGGGAGTTGTGTTCCAGAATGATGAAATTTTACTTGTAAGAGAACGTCTTGATGGGGCATGGGCTTTACCCGGTGGCTGGGCAGATATTGGACTTTCTCCACGTGAGGTCGTAGCCAAAGAAATAAAAGAAGAATCTGGATTCGATGTTAGAACGATTCGCCTATTAGGAATTCTGGACACCAAATTTCATGATCACCCCCCATCTGCCTTACATGTTTACAAAATATATATCCTATGTGAAATTATCGGTGGAGAGGCTTCGGGAGGAATAGAAACTTCTGCCGTGCAATTCTTCAAAGAGGATCAATTACCAATCCTGTCGGAAGAGAGAGTTACGGAGAAGCAAATTAAAGAATTGTTTAATTTTCTGAGAGAACCAGATAAGGAAGTCTTGTTAGATTAGGATGTGACTTTTATTGCAGTAACGATTTATAAGATGTCTAGTGACGATGTACTTACATCCGTATCGGCGTCTCTTTATCGTGAGGATTCTTATAAACCTCAGCCTGAACTGGTCAATGCTGGTTATAATTCTGAAGAAATAAGAAGAATAGAGGAATGGATAGATAGTAGGGAATGAACGATCAGTACTGGGTTCTTTACTTGCAGCGTTACTTGCATCTGCTGCCACAGTAGTAATTTTTGGGATCACATATACATTGGTTTCAGATATCGCTTCAGCATTGAAAAATAATAAAACACATGATTACTTTCCAGCAAAAATCGTTAACCAAGATGTTTGGGTAGGGGGAGCATTTGCAAACCGACCTGCTGCACTTTCATATTTAAAAGCAAGCGGACTTAATAATGTTTTTACTAAAAACAATTCATTAGCTAGTTCTTTAGCTAGTTCTGTGGCTGGTTCCTCCAAATATTGCACACTTCCTCATGATACAGATGGATTTTATCCACATTGGCACCCCTATGCAGGTGGTGCGAAATTATCAAACCATGTGTGGCTTTTTTAGTTAACTAATTAGAGTAATCCCCAACCAATGTATCATTGGTTGGGGAATTTCAACTTGCTACATAAGGGGAAGATATTATTAATGTTAAATATTCTACGTGTGAGTGGATTTTACGACACAGGAATTTTCTTTATTGGAAAATCTAAAGAGAATAACGTCTATTATATAGAAGTAAATGACCATGACGATATAAGTGCAGGATATATTATTAAAAAACTCTTAATTCAGAATACAAACGTAAATACCATTGAACCATTAGAACTCACTTACCCAGCAGAAGTTTTCTCGAGACAACTTTGTAATGGTGTACTTTATTATGTGAGTTTTTCGTATGAGAAAATGTTTCTGCATGTTCATAGTGTAAACTGTGGTGATATTCATATATCTCAAATTACTCTAACTCTTAAAGATATTATTGGGAAATCAACCTTATATAGAACGGAAATAAATGGTATTGATGATCGTTATTGTTTAGTTGGAATTTCAACTTCGGAGACCTATGAAACAACAAATATGATACTGATTGATTTTGAGGAGAAAATATACTATAATATTTCACCTGATTTTGGAATAGACACCCTATATAGAATCGAAACTATAATGAATCTAGTAAACGATAAAAATAATCCCCAAAAAGAAGAAATTGCGATAATCACAGGGGGGTTTCACTATAAAGAAAAGCATGAAATTTGGAAGAACTCTGATAATAAGATTAACCTTGATTATAAGTTAATGGAACATGTTATTGTTCTAGATAAACTTAATTTTATTAGTATGTTAAAATCAGGACTCCCTTTGGAGGTGAAGAACAAACAAATATTAGAAAGTTGCTCCTTAGACAAATCTATTATTTCATACGAGAATAATTCGACAAAAATGAACTACACTTTAGTAGACTTTGAAAAAAATACAACAAAAAGAATAGAATATGATATTCTTTCAGGAAAACAAACATTATTTGAATATAATAATATTTTACATAGACCCATATTAATGGATAAAAAACTCTATTCTATTGAAACTCTTGATAATGAACGATATGCTATTTTGGATTTGCAAACAAATCAATTCATCTTTATTTTTTCTCTAGGTGAGAAAATACTATCTGTCGATAATCATATTATTCTCACTTGTAAATGGTTAGATGAAGTAAATCAACAAATGGTATATATATATGATTTGAGAGAAGAATTAATTGAACAAAAGTTTCTAGGCATCGGTTTCGCCCAGTATGATGGCAAAAACATAACGATATTTAGTTAAAATCCCTTTTAGTTAAAATCCTTGCAATTGTGGGAAGATTATTTGATTAAATTTATTACGATGTTGCCTAAGATTCAACATATTTGGGCGTTGCAGTTCAATTATGAGAATGAAGGTAAAGTTACGAAGTCTAAGTATTATATGTATGTGGATGATCTAGAAGGTAACGTATACGTAAAACAATATGACATATCTCCTGCTTATAGTCTGGATAAGTATGATCATTTAATGGATGCATTGATTATGGAGCGGTTGGGATCAGAGGGTTGAGTAAAGTTTCACTATTCCCAGTGTAGTCAGAATTAGAATATTATTCACGAAACGATCTCTTTTTATCATCATTGCATACCTTATAGCGGAGAAGTCAGAATGCAGGGGGATGAATGATGCGGACACAAGGGTTGAATAAAAATGTACTGCTCATGGTGATGATTTGTTTCTTTACGAATATGGGCGGGTATATGATCTTGCCGCTGTTCCCTTTATTTATAGAGCAAATGAACTTTTCGGTGTTTGCGATGAGCGTTATTTTTGCTATTTTTTACGTAGGTAAGGTTTGTGGAGGGATACCTACGGGGATCTTACTTAGAAAATGGGGCGGAAAGACTGTAGGTGTGACTTTACTGGCTCTGCAAGTCATCAGTATGCTTGGATTTGCGATGACCACGAATTATTGGTTTCTGTGTGCGTTACGATTTATTCAAGGAGCCATTGCCACGGGATTAACGGTGTTTGTCAGAAGCACGATCAATGAATGGAGTACGGAAGAGAATCGTGGAACTTACAATGGGTATATCAGCAGCAGTGATGGTGCAGGGATGGTGTTAGGACCAGTCATTAGTGGGTGGTTATCTATCTATTTTCCGTTAAATGTTCCTTTTTACTTTGTTGCCATTTGTTCAGCGTTGGCATTACTTGCATTAATCAAAATCAAGGATGGTCATTTTGAGCAAAGATATCAAAAGACTGTCTTGAAGGAGAAAAAACGACAGAAACGAAAAATAAAACTCAATAAAATGTTGGCTTTTTATTCAACCGTTCATTTTCTAGAGATGAGCGCTTTTGCTGTGTTCCTTACTTATTTTGCGCTGTTCGCTACTCATATGATGGGATGGAGCTCTTTTAGTACGAGTGCCGCCTTTACGGTGGTGGGAGTGTCCACTTTTATTTCTGCTCCATTTGTGGGGATGATATCTGATCGATTACAAGATCGATTAATGATTTGTATGATTGGTCTATCTCTGATTGCAGTAGAAGTGATTTTATTCTTAGCGTTCGATCAACATTGGATCGTATATCTGGGGATGTTAATAGGAGGCATTGGAGGGGCATGTTATATGGACTCTTTCTTTGCTCATATTGCGGATACGGTTCATCAAGAAGAGCGGAGTTCATTCATAGGGAATGTGGTGTCTTTTTCAGAGTTAGGCGCGATTGTGTCTCCTATTATTGCAGGGATCTTGATAGCGAACTATTCGATGTATGCTGCATTTTATTTTAATTTAGCTATCCTATTTGTGGCAATCTGTATTCAGTTTGTGATGAGGTACAAATTAAAAGGGCATGCTCGTGAGAATGGATAGGTTATGTATAGGTAAAAAAACCAGTCGAACACGTGTTGTTGTATGTGTTGACTGGCTTTGTATTGTATTTATATTTTTAAAATAGAATTTAGATAAAGAGGTTAATACCGGATTGGTCCGCTTTGCCTAAATAATAACCAACCCCACCAATCTCGACCTTATCTATTAATTCTTCTCGGGTGATACCCATAATGTCCATGGACATTTGACAGGCTACGATTTCCACACCTTGTGCAAGGGCGGATTCAATTAATTCTTCTAACGAAGATACGTTGTTCTTTTTCATAATGCCCCGAATCATCTTGGAACCCATACCCATCATATTCATCTTGGACATCGATAATTTACGACTTCCACGGGGCATCATAGCTCCAAACATGCGGCCGATGAAGGTTTTATCGACGGATACTTTATCATGTCTACGAATAATGTTTAATCCCCAGAAGGTAAAGAACATGGTCACTTTTTTACCGCTGGCTGCTGCTCCATTGGCAATAATAAAGGAGGCTATGGCTTTATCTAGATCTCCACTGAATACAACCATGGATGCACCCTCAGAAGTAGATGATGATGTTGGTGTTCGCTCAGAAGACACTTCTGATGGCACAGGTGCTACTTGTTTTTTGAGATAGGCTTCGATCATACCATTTGAAGTCTTTTGAACCTGAAGGATTTGTTGGGAAGACATTTGAGCCCATGCTTGTACATCACTATAGAATCCGGGATCTGAAGCAGTCACTCGTAGAATTTCACCATCTTTGAGTTGATCCATGGATGACTTAAGTTTAATAAGAGGTCCAGGACAGCTTAATCCACAGGCATCTAATTGTACATCTGCGTGCAGGGTATTCTCAATCGTTGGAGCCACTTCATCTTGAGTTCTCAAGTTCTCATTTTGAACAGAAGATACATGTACGTTAGGTGTGGGTGTGTATTTCGACATTTGATAAGTCTTGTATCCACCCGTGAGATTACGTACTTTGAAGCCTCGTTGTGCTAAAATTCTTGAAGCTGTATAACCCCGCAACCCAACTTGGCAATAGACCCATATTTCTTTGCTCTGATCCAATTCCTGAAGTCTACCCCGAAGCTCATCTACTGGGATCAGTATCGAACCTGGAATGTGACCATTACGGTGTTCAATCTCAGAACGAACGTCGACTAGAATCGTATTCTCGATATCACGTGTCTCTATATCCTGTGCAACGAAGACAGAGGTTCTGTTCGTTAACAAGTTCTCAGCAGTATAACCTGCCATATTGACGGGATCTTTTGCAGATGAATAGGGTGGAGCATAGGCTAGCTCAAGCTCAGCGAGATCGGTCACGGTTCCATGGAAATGGATAGCTGTGGCGATATCATCTATTCTTTTATCAACACCATCAAAGCCAACAGCTTGTGCGCCTAGTACAGTACCTTCATCATTGAACAGAAGTTTAAGGGTAATAGGACTAGCCCCAGGATAGTAGGAAGCATGAGAACTTGGGTGTACAAAGATCACGCGGTAAGGAATATTTAAACGTTGCAGTGTCTTCTCGTTATTACCTGTAGAAGCGCCAGTTAACCCAAAGATTTTAATAATAGAGGTACCTTGAGTTCCTTTGTACACCGTACCTAAACCACATACATTATCTGCAGCGATTCGTCCTTGTTTGTTCGCAGGACCTGCTAGTGGAATGGCAGTAGTGCTTCCATTCACGTAATCAATAACTTCGATCGCATCTCCAACGGCATATACATTCTCTAGATTGGTCTCGAGTCTCTCATTCACAATAATATGACCTCTTGGGCCAAGGGCTAATCCACTATCTTTCAAGAAGTTCGTATCTGGTGTTACTCCAATGGATAGAATCACCATATCACTTGATAACACATCGCCGTTTGCTAAATGAACTTCGATCTGATCTTGTGTGTCATGAAAGGACTGGACTCTATTAGAAAGGGTTAGATTTACGTGATGATCTTCTAATTCCTTCATAAGAATGTTGGACATCTCAGCATCAAATGGAGCTAGAATATGGGAGCCCGATTCAACTAGATTTACATCTAGTCCAATTTCTTTTAGGTTCTCAGCCATCTCTACGCCAATGAAACCTCCACCGATAACGATAGCCGAACGAGCGCTTGTATCGGTTACCTTCTGCTTAATACGATCAATATCGGGAATATTACGAACTTTATATATTCTAGGACTATCCATACCTAGTAGGTTAGGTTGAGTAGGTTTCGCACCTGGTGAAAGAATCAGATGGTCATAACTTTCTTCATACACCCCACGTTCCTTGCTCTGTACACGGACTGTTTTTCCAATAGGATCTATTGAAATGACTTCGCTATGGGTTCGAACATCAATGTTGAATCTATTATGCATCGCTTCAGGCGTCTGCACTAATAGCTTCGAGCGATCTTTGATCGCGTCTCCGATATAGTAAGGGAGTCCACAATTAGCAAAGGAAATGTATTCGTCTCTTTCAAACATAATAATATGCGCATCTTCATCTAAGCGGCGGAGTCTAGCTGCAGCTGATGCTCCTCCAGCTACTCCACCAATAATTAGAACTTTGTTACTCATGTTGTGTTTCTCCTCCCAAAAAAGTGGTTATAATCATCTTTACTCTCGGATCTACGACACTGTAATTCACTTCAAGCCCGTTCCGTTCCGTTTGTACGATTCCCATCGTGCGTAACTTCTGAAGATGCTGGGAGACCGTCGATTGTGGAATATCTAGACACTCTTGCATATAAGAGACGTTACAAGTTCCCTTCTCTATTAAGCCCCTAACGATACATAATCGGACTGGATGAGCTAAAGCTTTCAATATATCGGCTGTTTCGTTGTATGCTTTAAAATTATTTTCCATATCCACATTCACTCCTTGTTAAATCCTTATAACGTAATATTACGATATTACGATAAATTAAGCAAGTGTCATTAACAATATCTATATTTTCTATTTAAAGGGTCTTTCTCAATTAAACTTGAAATTATGAATCAC
Source organism: Paenibacillus sp. Y568 (assembly GCF_059445545.1). Lineage (NCBI taxonomy): Bacteria > Bacillati > Bacillota > Bacilli > Caryophanales > Paenibacillaceae > Paenibacillus > Paenibacillus sp. Y568. The sequence continues at coordinate 48,463 of NZ_JCAIUM010000022.1, read as the reverse complement.
TTGAGTTAATATTAGATAATAATCATTATAAATAAGGAATGAAAACGTATATCTGAATTAGGACGTATAAAAGGATGTTAAGGAGGCGTTAATGAAATGATGGATGCACGTATTGATGAGATCAGAACACAATTGACGGCCAAAGGATATAAACTAACTGCTCAGCGGGAAGAAACGGTAAGAGTGTTGCTTGAGAATGAAGATAATCATTTAACGACAGAAGAAATCTATATGATTATTAAAGATAGAGTTCCCGAGATTGGTATTGCTACGGTATATAGAACATTAGAATTATTAAAAGAGTTACATGTTGTTGAGAAGGTTAACTTCGGAGATGGCGTATATCGATTCGATCTACGAAGAAAAGATCAGGCACATTTCCATCATCATTTAATCTGTACGGAATGTGGAGGAGTGCAAGAGATTTTGGAGGATTGGTTGCTTCCTTTAGAGAAACGAGTTGAGCGTGAATTTGGATTTAAAGTGGAGGACCATCGCCTTGATTTTCAAGGGGTATGTCAATCCTGTCAAGCCAATCATGCCAGTGGAACACATAAAGCAGTATCTTAAACAATAAAATATACAGGTTATCATATAAGCCCGGAATTTAATCTGTGGCTTTTTTTGTATCCAGAATGACAAAAGATTAACTGATCCCATACCTTAAATGGGGTATTATGGTAGTTAGGGAGGCGGTATCTATGATGAGATTAAATTTTGATCGGCAAGCTTTCAGAAGAGCAGGACTGACGACGTTGATATTACTAGTTAGTGTGTGTTCAGGTATATCAACTAGTTATGCAGATACGACGAATCAACCGTTTCAAATTAAGGTGGATGGTGCGTGGATTCACGGAGAAGGAACTTCTTTTCAAAAGAATGGAACCATTATGGTACCTATTCGGGTCATATCTGAAGCCATCGGTGCGACTGTAAGTTGGCTCCCTCAGCAACATAAGATTATGGTAAATAAGGGAGAACGCAATGCACAATTCCTAGTAGGGAGTAAACAAGTGAAGGTCCAAGATAAAGATGAGTTGCTAAAGGAAGCACCTGAAATCAGAGAAGGGAAAGTATTTGTACCTCTTCGGATCGCCATGGAGAGTATGGGGGCAAGTATAAGATGGGATGCATCCACACGTACAGCCGAGATTCAAGCATCTCTCTCTCCAGCTGAGGCTAAGGAACAGATCAGACTGATTGCGGATAAGACGATTCTAGCGTTAAAAAATAGGGACTTCACAACACTATCGAATCTGTCTAGTAGAGAAAAGGGTGTTCTTTTCGTCCCTTACAGCTACATCGACTTGAAGCGAAATATTGCAATGCCACTTGAGAAATTAGCTGAAGGGTTCGATAATACGAAGATCTATTTATGGGGCGAAGAAGATGGAACGGGATTCCCTATTTCTGTGACGTTTGAATCGTATTATAAACGATATGTATACAGTAATGATTTCGCAAGTGCTCCGAAAGTGGGGTACAATCAGATGCTTGGATCAGGGAATTCACTTAATAATATTCGTATGATTTATCCAGAGAGCATTGTGGTTGAATATTATTTCGATGGATTTAATCCAGTGTATGAGGGAATGGATTGGAGGAGTTTGCGACTAGTGTTTGAGCAGGAAGCTGACACATGGGTGCTAGTGGCGATTATTCATAATGAATGGACCATATAAGTGGGGAATATTGAAGAGAGAAATCAGGATTAACTCGTAACACGGAACTTATCGTTCATAATTATTCAGAAGTGAAATACAACATATTATAAACATATTAATAATGAGGAGGATGGATATGACAGAGATTATTGAAAGTAAAGAGCAATTACTAGATCAATTTAGTGAGTGGGTCAGTTGCGTTAAGAAGCTAGAAGGATATGGAGAAATGGTATGGAATCAAGAAATAGCAGAAGGAAAATGGTCATTACGCGAATTAGTAAGTCATATGATGTTATGGGATAAGTATTTCTTTGAAACAGCGATCGAGAAGATCTATAAGGAGGAAAGTTTAACTTTGCAGCATCAGAACTTCGACGAATTTAACGATTCAGCGAAGGCATATGGGAATAGAACGAGTATTATGGAATTGGGCGAACAAACCATTTACATAAGAGAGCAGATAATTCAATATATTCGAAGTTTGCCTGAAGAGGTCTATCTTGCAAGTTATATGGATAGTGGAGAACCATTTCACATCCCACAATATTTAAAAGATTTCATTTGGCATGATCAGCATCATATGAGCCAAGTGGATGATTTTATTAAGAACCATCAGGCATAAATAATGTTGGGGTATGCGTAAAGGAGGGACCATATTGGATCAATGGGAATACAAAACAATAAAGTATAAGACGATAGGATTTCTTGGAGGTAAAGTAGACGAGGAACAATTCGAGGAAACATTGAATCAATACGGATTTGATGGCTGGGAGCTAGTATCTTGCTTTGACATGAGTAACAGTCAAGGGCAGTCCAGTGACGTTATTATTGTATTTAAGAGAAAGGCACTATTAGGTTAGAACGGAGGCGAGCACCATATGAGATTAATCCGTGAAATAGATGACACTGATATTGAACGCGAAGAAATGAACAATCAGGATATTGCATATTCTTTGAGAAAAGCATCAAGGGCTGTTGTATCGAATTCATTGAAGAAAATTGCGTTAGTCTATGTTTCTAGGGATAAATATCATAAGCTTCCAGGTGGCGGATTAGAGAACAACGAGGATCCTATCAAGGCTTTGACTAGAGAGTTGATCGAAGAAGCAGGTGTAGAAGTCGATGTATTGGATGAAGTGGGAATGATCATCGAGTATAGAAACGAGCATAGACTTCTTCAAATATCGTATTGTTATGTTGGGGAAGTTACAGATCATCCGATAGCGCCCAGCTTCACAACAGAAGAAAAGAATCAAGGTTGTATGCTGAAATGGGTGGATATCGAAGAGGCCATTTCACTTATGGAAGAAGATCATCCTAGGAATTATGTAGGTCAGTTTATAAAAGAGAGGGATCTGACATTCCTAAGAGAAGTCATGCGAATGCGAACGACCGTATTAAATATATGATTCATGAAAAAAGGCTTCTATTCTGCTAATCTAGCAGAATAGAAGCCTTTTACATGGATGGTTCACAATACAAATAAATTAAAGTGTGCGATATCCACGTGGTAACTCGCCACTGTCTCGAATTCTACGGATTTGGGCAAGAGTTAATCTTTGATTTGTAGAAATCAAGGATTCTACATCACGGCCGTTAATGAAATCTTCTAAATCGCGGATGTTACGGTTTCCACGGATTACGCGGAAATTCCCACGAAATCTTGTTCTACTAAATAAAACTAATGTTGCATTTGAATTTCTAGAGAAGAATTTCAGACTTTCGATTCCACCAATGATATTCTCAATATTACGAATACCTAGGTTACCTCTGAGTATTCTACTTCTTCCGCGGAAATTCTCGTCTGAATATACTGTCAGACGTGGAGATAATGTTTGACTAATCACTGCTTTTTTGGATTCAACCATGCTGATCAACCTCCTTTCTACAAGTAATATATGTTGAGAGAGTAGGAGGTGATTGGATGAAGAACCAAATAAACAGCACATTCGTAATTTAAGTTATTGTTCATACATGAAGATAATAGACTAGTATATGTTGGTTGAATGCTTGTTACGTAAGATATAATGGTTATGAATATGACTAAACTCGTTTAATTGTGGCTGAATTCTCGAATATATTAAAGAGGAAGTGGTTATATCATGCAAGTTATTAATGAAGCTACAATGGATGATTTGGAAGAAGTCGTGCTCCTGTTTGATCAGTACAGAATCTTTTATGGACAAGAAAGCGACACGGACAATGCACGTATTTTTATTACTGATAAAATCCGATATAAGGAATCTGTTCTTATGTTAGCAAGAGATACGGGAGAGGGAGAGCTAGTTGGGTTTATGCAGATGTACCCATCATTCTCATCCGTCTCGATGAAGAAATTATGGATTCTTAACGATCTATTTGTTATAGATAAGTACAGACGAAAAGGTGTAGCTCAATCTTTACTTGATGAAGCAACGAACTATGCACGCAAAACCAATGCAAAGGGGTTAGAGCTATCAACAGCAATAAATAATGATATTGCACAAAGGCTCTATGAGCGAAATGGATATGAGAAAGATGAAGTGTATGTTCACTATGAGCTAGAAGTATAGACAGAAGGGGTGTTGAGATTGCATTTTCAAAATATATTATTTGATTTAGATGGTACTTTAACAGATCCTAAGATGGGTATTACTCAAGGTGTTCAATATGCGTTAAGTAAATTTGATATTATTGAAGACAATTTAGATAATCTTGAATCCTTTATAGGTCCACCATTAACGGTTTCTTTTGCTGAGTTCTATGGATTCTCGGACAGTGATTGCAAGAAAGCTGTTATGTATTACAGGGAATATTACGCAGATCGAGGTTTATATGAGAATGAAATCTATGCAGGTATTCACGAGTTACTTCAGATATTAGTTGACCAGAATAGAACATTATTTGTAGCAACATCGAAACCAACCTTGTTCGCGGTGAAGATCATAGAACACTTCGGAATGACCCCATATTTCAAACAGGTGTATGGCAGTCATTTAGACGGTTCACGATCAGAGAAAAATGAAGTGATTCAAGCGGTTATAGAAGAGAATTGTTTAGACAAGTCAAGCATTGTGATGATCGGAGATCGTAAATACGATATTATTGGAGCTCATAAGAATGACATTGCCTCAATAGCTGTCGAATATGGGTATGGTAATCATGAGGAATTGTTAGAGAGTAAGCCAACGTATATCGTTAACACGGTTGAGGCCTTAAAGAATCATTTCTGTGAAGACGTAAGGAGCTAAGCCTAGTTGGTATCTAAATCCAGGCTCACTTGGTTGCTATGATAAGCCGTTGGCGGGATATGGCTTGGTTGAGTTCACAAAGGATCAACTTCAAGTCACCTTGAAGGAGACTTCATATGACAACCAGAGATTTTTGAAATCGTATATTGAATTGGAAGTAGTTAAAACCTGAACAGGCGTAGCAATAAAGTAAATATATGTAGGAGAATGCAGATGACCATATCAGAAGTAACACAGTATCCAATGGAATTACTATTGCTGGCAGATCCAGAAGAACAATCCATACAAGCTTATATCACAAGAAGTAAATGTTATGTCAAAGAGCTAGATGGAAAGACCGTTGGAACGTATGTCTTATTACCGACTAGACCACATACGGTGGAGATCATGAACATTGCTGTGGAGGAAACGTTACAAGGTAAGGGGTTCGGTCAACAATTATTACAACATGCGATACAAACTTCAAAGGAATTAGGCTACAAAATTGTAGAGATTGGCACGGGAAATTCAAGCATTGCACAGTTGTATCTGTATCAGAAGTATGGGTTTAGAATTGTAGGCATCGATAAAGATTATTTCACACGTCATTATGATGAGCCTATATTTGAGAACGGACTACCTTGTAGGGATATGGTGAGATTGCAACTATATATATGAGTGATTGTATTGGAATTGTTGTGTCGGAAATGTAGTGGTGCTAATGAGGCATAGTATGTTTTTTTAGAAAACTACTTAGCTAGGAGGTGGAACTCTGAAGTATTCAAAACAACGAAATTTACTGCCTAATATCATTGTCGTAGGACTACTGTTAGTTGCAACGATTGCTTGTTTGTCATTAGCAAAGTATCTAAGAGATTATACGAAAAGGGAAATATATTTATATTTGAACTGGGATATTTTTCTCGCATGGGTACCTGTTGGGTGTACGTTGTTGATTACCATCGTCTATATAAATGTGAACAAGAATCGTACATGGAGAAGGATATTATTGCTATTGATAGGGTTGGCATGGTTATTCTTTTATCCCAATTCAGCGTATTTGATAACAGACATGCTACATCCGTTCGTTCACTATAAACCTGCGCCTGGAGAACGGTTTACTCATGACCTTGAATTTTGGTACCACCTAATGATCTTTTTCTCAGCGGCATTAATAGGATTATTCTTAAGTATTTATTCCTTATTTGTGGTTCATGGTCTAGTGAGGAAATCATTCGGCTGGATTACAGGTTGGATGTTCACGGTTATCATTCTAATGCTAAGTAGCTTGGGGATCTATATTGGGAGATTTATTCGTTGGAATAGTTGGGATGTGTTGTTGAATCCTTATAAGCTCTTTCGTGATACATTTCTGATGCTTACAGATCCCGTGCAATTACAACATATCATGCCTTTTACAGGGTTGATATTTGCGGTTACGTTGCTAAGTTACTGTGTTGTATATTGTTTTTCTTATTTGAAAAAGTGACGAAAGCTAACCTATACGACCTAGGGTGTGTGGTGGAATATTAATCATCAGATAATGTGAAGGAGCGATTCTAACATGGGAATTATCGTTGCTATTGGTGGAGGAGAATTAGACCAGCGTGAGACATATGGCATAGATACTGAAATTGTTAAGTTAACAGATAAAGAGAGACCTAAAGCTTTATTTATACCCACTGCCAGTGATGATTCATCTGGGTATTGCGATAGCTTTCAACAAATTTATGGTGATGAGTTGGGTTGTGAAGTAGATTTTCTTTTGTTAATTGACAGTGATATAACGTTGGAAGAGATTTACGAAAAGATTAGTCAAGCGGATCTGATCTATGTGGGTGGTGGAAATACGGGAAGAATGCTCGCAATCTGGCGAGAACATCAGGTAGATCGGATTTTGTTAGAAGCTTACACCAAGGGAACAGTTCTATCTGGGATAAGCGCAGGTTCGATCTGTTGGTTTCAACACGGACATAGTGAGATTTCAGTTCCGGGAAGTCAGGGAGAGTATGACTATATCAAACTTGATGGATTAGGAATTTTAAAAGGGTTTCATTGCCCTCATTTCAATGAGTACGAGCGACCAATTAACTTTCCAGAGATGGTACAAGGGACAGAAGATATGGGCATAGCGATCGAGAATAATTGTGCCATTATTTTTAAGGATAACGAATATATAGTGTTGAAGACAGCAGATAATGCTAACGCATATAAAGTGTTTTATCTAAATAATCAAGTTGTACAAGTAAAGATAATTCAAGATGAGTATTTCAGGGACTTAGCAGAATTATATCTAACAAATAGCGTTTCGGTTCACGAATGTGAATAATGATTGGAATGAGAATACTTTTTTGAAATACATAATATTCATAAGGTCTTGGTTCCTGGTTCAGGTTATGGACGTAATACCAAAGCGTTATCCTCACAATTTATAGTTGATGCAGTAGAATTGTCAGCAGATGCAGCAACGCTAGCAAGGGAATGGGATTCTAGATCCCACGTTATCCAAGAGTCTGTATTAGAGATGAATTTGAATAAGCAATATGATGGGATTTACTGTTACGACCTATTGCATTTATTTCTAAAAGATGATCGGGAGCAACTGATAGATAAGTGTATTCTTCATCTTCGAGAGAATGGGCTTATGTATTTCACTTGTTTCTCAGACGAGGACCCTCACTGTGGAGCGGGTCAGCAACTAGAAAGTAGTACATATGAATATAGCAGGGAAGTACGCACATTTCTTCTCCGAAGAGGATTTGAGAGAGCATTTTCATACATTACATGTTGTGGAGACTGGTTCAGTCGTAGAAAATCTAACAAACCTGAACCAAGAATCGCATCAGTACCTATTGAGGTATATCGTCGTGATGAAGAAATAAGCTGGAACTGATATATATTGGGGAATTGATCGTGTTGGAGCGGTGTAGGAGTTCAGGTCAGGGGTTGGTATGGGTTGGTCTAGGTCTGATTTAGGTCGGGTCTAGGGCTGATTTATGTCTGGTTTAGGGTTGATTTATATGTCTGGTCTAGGACTGAGCTGGGCTGATGGTGAGTTGTATTTAATGTTAACGGGAAAACCTCCCGCTAATTGTTGAGAGAAGCATGCTTTTTGTTTAGCTAACTGGAAATTCTCCCGTTAATGTATCCGATATACCGCCATATGGAGTTATAGTGCCGAATTAGATGGAATGGTTCCTGTTAAGTTGCCCCGAAGTGTTAGATAAGCAAAATTAGCTGGAGAAAATCCAGTTACATATTACGCCGGAGTCGAAGAGCCTTCTTGTAGTCAATGTTTGGTAACTAACACTACGAAAGCAAGGCTCTTTTCTTATGGATTTTACTTTTGAAGTATAAGAATAAAAATAGTCTATCTGTCACAAACCTCTATTATTTTCAGTTATATATTCAGAAAGGAGGGAATCAAGTGAATGAATCGCATGTTTCAGATAAGAACTTCGCTAGGGAGAACTTTACTAGGGAGAACTTTACTAGAGAGAACTTTACTAGGGAGAACTCTGCTATGGAGATCATGTCTGCGATCGATAAGGTACAAGCAGGGGACAAACAGGCATATAGCCTGATTATAAAGAAATTCCAACGCCAGATATTTCTGTATTGTTATTACCTCCTTAAGAGTCAAGAAGAAGCAGAGGATGCTGCTCAGGATATATTTATAAAAGGGTTAGAGCATATCCACCGATTCTCCCATACCGTCTCATTGTCAGCGTGGTTGTATAAAATTGCTCACAATCATTGTTTGGATCTATTGAAGAAAAGAAATAGAATTCATCAAACTTTATTGGAGTATAAGAGCAACAGAGAGCAAGACGGAATAATGTTTATTCCTTATCCGGGACTTTCCGAAGCAACACTTGCTGAGGATTGATGTATCTGTTGAAGTATCTGATTGAAGTATTCAATTGAATTATCCAAGTGGATTGATTTGAATTTTCCACGTTGATTTGATTTTCCATTTGAGTTGAATTCTCCAATATCGATCAAGACTAATATAATTAACGAGCACAGGAAGACCATCGGCTATTTTCCACACCGATGGTCTTTTTGTGTGCGCTACGACCTCGTTTATTACATCGGCAAAATATTGTTGTCCTAACGAAAGTTATTTAACCATGTAAAAGATAATTATTATTTATTGTGAAAATACCTTGTATAACAAGCTTATTTTGCGAACAACAGGCTATTTGACTGAATAAAGTAATTTCAGTAAACGAAAATACATCTTGACAAAAAGTTGGATAGGAATTATTTTTGGATAAGGGAATGAATTTTGCATTAGGGAAACAATTATAGCTGAGGTTAATTTAAAAAGCTTAAAAAACTATAGAGACACTTTTACATACTCGGAATATATAGGAGGAGAGCAGATTGCGAAAAAGAAGGAAGCTAAATATTGGAGTCATGTTGTTACTTGGACTATCACTTGTAATATCGGCGTGTAGTTCAGCTGAGAATAATTCGGAAGAGAGTAACAAGATTAAAGTGGTGACAACCATTGGGCAGATCGCAGATCCTATATCGATCATCGGTGGAGATCGGGTTCATGTGGTGAGTCTCATGGGCCCTGGCGTTGATCCCCATCTATACAATGCTACACAAGGTGATATTAAGAAGCTTGCAGATGGTGATGTTATTTTTTACAGTGGACATCATCTTGAGGGGAAGATGGGAGAGATCTTCGATCATATTAGCAAGACTAGACCCGTTCTAGGGATTACTGAGGATATACCGAAGGATCAGTTACTTACGGATGCAACTGGAGCCATCGACCCTCACATATGGTTTGATATTGACCTTTGGAAGCAAGGATTACAGGCTGCAACGGAAGAATTGAAGAAGTTCTCGCCGGAGGATGCAGCTTATTTTGAGAACAACAAACGGACTTATTTCGAACAATTAGATGCACTCAAAGAAGCCACACAAGAACAACTATCTCAGATTTCAAAAGAAAAGCGAGTGCTAGTAACCGCACATGATGCATTCGGATATTTAGGTAGGTTGTATGACATGAAAGTTGTAGGACTACAGGGGTTGAGTACTGAGGCTGAGATTGGAATATCGAACATCCAGACAACGATTGATCTATTAGTTGAATATCAGATCCCCGCGGTCTTTGTAGAAAGTAGTATCAATAAGAGTTCGATAACAGCTGTAATAGAAGGTGCTTCAAGCGCTGGTCTCAAGGTGCAATTAGGTGGGGAGTTGTTCTCAGATGCTATGGGAGCAAAGGGAACAACAGAAGGAACGTATATTGGAATGTACAAACACAATGTAGAGGTAATCCATCATGCATTAACAGGAAAGGGTGAGTGATTATGGCTGTATTAACTGTAAATGATCTGACCGCTTCCTATCGGAAGAATAAAGTGTTGAATGATGTCACGTTTAATGTGCAACCCGGTTCGTTAACTAGTATTGTAGGACCTAACGGAGCAGGTAAATCTACATTACTTAAAGTAATGCTAGATCTACATCCTAAACTTTCTGGAGATGTATCGTTCTTTGGATCTACACTTAATAAAATGAAAACGAGAGTCGGTTACGTACCTCAACGTGGTTCGGTGGATTGGGATTTCCCGACAGATGCACTTGATGTTGTATTAATGGGATTATACGGACGGGTAGGATGGTTGAAATGGCCGAAACGCGAACATCGTGAGAAGGCGATGGACTCTCTTGAGAAAATGGGGATGGCTGACTATGCTGGACGCCAGATTAGTCAGTTATCCGGGGGACAACAGCAACGTGTATTCTTAGCACGTGCCCTTGTACAAGAGGCTGATCTATACTTCATGGATGAGCCATTGGCTGGCGTGGATGCGGCTACGGAGCAAGCCATTATGACGATTCTTAATGAGTTAAGAATGAAAGGGAAGACGGTGATGGTCGTACACCATGATCTACAAACGGTCGAGGATTACTTCGATCATGTATTGTTGTTAAACCGTACGGTAGTCGCTCATGGCACGACAAAAGATGTCTTTACGAAGGATAATGTCTATCAAACGTATGGAGGAACACTCCGTTGGATGATGGAGGCAACAACATGAATATATTATTGTCCCACAATGCACAATGGGTTATTTTTAGCACGTTAATTCTGGGGATGGCATCGGGGATGATGGGTTGTCTTTCCTATTGGAAACGGCAAAGCCTGATGAGTGATGCTTTATCACATGCTGCTCTTCCTGGCGTTGTGATAGGTTTCGCATTGATTGGCGTGAAGAGCTTACCGATGATGATGGCAGGTGCGGCGATCAGTGCAGTCATTGCAGCTTTTCTTATTCAATGGATTCGTTCATCAACCCGAATTAAGGAAGATACAGCCATGGGGATTATTCTGTCGGTGTTCTTCGGGTTCGGGATTATGCTTCTAACTATGGTGAACCGAATGCCAGGTGGTAATCAAAGTGGGTTAGATAGCTTTATTTTTGGGCAGGCGGCTTCTATGGTTCGTAAAGATGTATACACGATGCTCATGCTTGCAGCACTTGTCATATTAGTCTTATTTATTGGATTCAAAGAGTGGAAGCTATTCTTATTCGACCCTGACTTCGCAAGAGGACTTGGACTTTCAGGTCGGCTTATGAATGGTATTTACTTAACGGTTCTCGTACTTGTTATTATTACAGGTATTCAAGTTGTTGGCGTCATACTGATGTCGGCATTGCTCATTATTCCAGCAGTGAGTGCAAGGTACTGGACACAATCCTTCAAATGGATGGTCATTCTGTCTGCTCTATTTGGGGGTGGTGCGGGAATGATTGGAACGATTATTAGTACAATGGGGCAGGGCTGGCCCACAGGACCGTTTATTATCGTGACCTCTTCGGCGTTATTTGTTATATCCCTCGTATTCGGTGCCCAGAAGGGACTGTTGATCCAAGCGTTGCAGCTTCGCACACAGAGAAAAACGCATGTCTCTTCTTCACAGTCTAACCTCACGCAAGGAGGAGAATAACATGACGTATACTGCATGGATTTTACTTACTGCATCTCTTGTGGGACTTTCTTGTGGATTGATGGGGGTCTTCCTTATTCTTCGACGGATGGCTATGATGGCCGATGCCATTAGTCACTCGGTATTAATTGGTATCGTCAGCGCCTATTTACTTACACGCGAATTGAGCGGCTGGCACATGATGGTCGGCGGAATTATTGCAGGTCTTCTCACAGCGGTGTTAGTACAATGGTTTAATTCCCGAGGGGTACAGCAAGATGCATCGATCGGTGTTGTGTTTACCACCCTATTTGCCCTCGGGGTCATTATGATTGCTACACAGGTTGGGAATGCGCATCTAGACGTGAAACATGCACTAATGGGGGAAATCACCTTTGTTCCTTGGGATTTGATCCAATTGTCTTGGTTGGGTTCCATACCCGAGGCTACCCTTATTCTTATCATCGTATTAATTATTGTTGTGATTGCCATATTGGCCTTCTATAAAGAGTGGAAAATCACCTCATTTGATCCCATGCTTGCAGCCAGTATTGGTATTCCGGTGGCACTTATGCATTATATATTCATGTCATTAGTATCCATTACCACCGTTGCAGCATTTGATGCTGTAGGAGCCATTATGGTTGTAGCTATGCTGATTACACCTGCAGCTGCCGCCTATTTATGGACAGATCGGTTGTCGATGATGCTAGTCCTAAGCGGATCATTCGGAGTGATGTCGGCTATAGGTGGTTATTATATTGCAGTACTTCTAGATACTTCGATCTCAGGTTCCATGGCCTTTGCAACAGGGATTGTATTTATGATTAGTTTCTTGTGTTCACCGAAACATGGGGTGCTTGCTCAGTACTTCAGAACGGTCAAAACATAAAGTAACAGATTAACGAAGGAGTATAAGACAGGGTAAGGAAGGTTAGTCTAGTTTAGGGTCTTTAGAATGTATGGAATGTATAAAGAAGTCGCCCTTTTTAAAATGGTAAGTACTAACTCCATTTTACTAAAGGGCGATTTCTTTCCGATATATTTAACGGTGAAATAATTGTATCTCAAAAGTACAAAATTTAAATGATGTTGTAACTAAATTGCAACGTTTAGCCATCCTGAATCGTCTATAGTTATGAAAGGGTTATTCATGGGAATAAAGGTGTTTGAATTATTTTCCACAGGGTAAGAATGGTTATAAGAAGTTAAATATTGCGTATCCACTCGTAATAAAAGGAGAATTTCCATGAGAAAAAAATCCGCTCTATTCATGATGATTATGATGGTTGTACTTTTAACTTTTATCACATCGGCAAGTGCAGTTGGCTATGAGTCAGTACAGAAGAAGCAGGATACCGTCACGGCTTATATTGCACAACTTGAACATAAAGAAGGTCATCTGGTAATCCAAGCAGATGATATTGAATGGTATGAAGGTGAAGAGGCTAGCAAAGTATTTCTAGAACGGGAACAGGACACCGGTGATCTAGATGGTCCACCAGATGGTTATTACATCATTAATGATAATGAAGAACTGACCACGTATAAAGTATCAGACAATGTCGAAGTTCTCATGCAAATTTATGATCGTGATGGTACTTATGAAGGAATGGACATCATCTGGAATGAGCCCATGTCTCTGGATACATTTGAATCGGAATTTGCGAAGACTGATATGATAGATCTGAAACAATTTCCTTATCATTTAACGATACAAGATGGTGTCGTAGTAAGAATTGTGCAACAATTTGTTCCATAAAATTAATCTCATAATTCTAATATCATAAAGGACTGAACCTGATGATCACTCATCGGTTCAGTCCTTTTGTTGTACGGATTAACTAAATGGACAATCGTATGGATAATTATGGGATATGATATCTAAGCGATCATACAATAACTATAGAACAGTCTGATGATGGGACGTGACGGATCATGTCTAATATGGGGAATATCGAAGTGAATACGGAGTATATCAAGAAAAGGTTCGCACATTTAGAACAACAAGGATTGATTACATTTCCAAATACGGATCGGGTAACCATCATTGTTGAAATGACGGATCCAACATGGGCTGTTCCTAGCTTGCAGCTCTTATTACTACATTGTGATCAACCCATTCGTATTGTTGCTCTCCCCGGAAGTATGGATTTCCCTTCGATTCAACACCATTTTGAGAAGGAAGACTCCATTGAGTTCTGGCCATACAAGGCAGGAATAGATCAAGTGAATCAAGCATTAGCATCCATTGTAACTCCATTTGCAGTACTTATGGAAGATAGGATTATGGTCACACCGAGATGGTTGTCCTGTCTAATTTGGCCATGTCTTGACGAAGAGGATGTTATGATCGTCGCCCCGATGTCACCTACTGAACATTTAGATGGAAAGCTTGATTTATGGTTTGCAGCTCATGCTGATCTAACCGGCTATGCTGAGGATCACCATCCCAGAAATCAAGGGTTATGGCGTCCAGTTCCAATCCTTACGGGATCATGTCTTTTATTTCGGAGTAAGTTACTCGATGAAATAGGAGGACTCGATCCACTCCTTCGCTCACGCGAACTGAAAATAGCGGATTGGTGTCTGAGAGCTCGAATACTTAAATGGCAGTTAGCGCTATGTGAGGATGTCTATGTGCAAGCACTTTGTTCACTTCAACCAACACAGATAGAAGTAATTCCCTCCGATGTTGATATAAGGAGAACATTTTGCTCGAAATGGGGAGTGGAGGGTCGTTCTGACCAGATATGGATATCTGAGATCGATATTCTTCAATGTCCGACTCAACCTTTCATAAAACTTGATCAGGAGACTTCTCTGATAACGGTTATTCTTGTCGTAAATGAATTCTTACCTAGCACTTTAGAGTCTTGGTATCAAATACAGTTGGAACAGACGTATTGTAGAATTCAATGGATTGGCATTCAATTAGGTCCGCAACTGGAATCTCCATGGGTTGAACAAGGAATGGGTGACTGGTTGGATGGCGTGATTAGGGTACGTGAAGTCGACCAATGGCATGACGCTATGGCTGCGGCATTCATGTTAGTTAAAGGAGAAGCCATAGCTTTTATGTTCACATCTCGAACTTATGAATCGGATTATATCACGCGAGTGGTTGACTTCATGTGTCGGGAATCTGCTGATGTCGTGGTTCATACAGGAAATGGTAGTCCTAATCTGGATGCACAGGTTCATATTCCTAAAGAACCATTACCTGTTCCGCTTTCATTAACTGCACATCGTCGTATTCAGGAAGCAGGATCTTATGTGAGGGAAGGATCTTCAGTTGAAGCTTTTTACTATATTCCTCGCTCCTCTCTTCGAGCGGTGTATTGGGGATGAATACGTATCAACTTTCGAAGGAATATTTTCCTTACAAAAGAATGCTGGAACTTTTACCTGACCGAGA
Organism: Paenibacillus sp. Y568; assembly: GCF_059445545.1. NCBI lineage: Bacteria > Bacillati > Bacillota > Bacilli > Caryophanales > Paenibacillaceae > Paenibacillus > Paenibacillus sp. Y568. The sequence goes on along the minus strand of NZ_JCAIUM010000022.1, from coordinate 33,211 downwards.
GGAGGTACATATCGTTGGGGATGTGAGGATTATCCCGCTTCAACCTCGGTTTATGGTTGCACTTCTTGATAAGTGTCCTAATGATGAAGATTTCGAAATGTGGAGTAAATACAGTGAAATTCTAGCTTCTCAAGCGGGTATCGTAGGAACAATCTCAGAGCGTATATATAGAGCAATGTCTTCGTCGTGAGGGAGTATTTCTATTACATGGTAATAGTCCCCTTACTTATAGAATGGTATTACACCGGCAAAATAACAAAAAGAATAGCGTGCAGTTAGGGGGAGGAGTAGCCCTAATTCGCACGCTATATTAGATTTATTTTGAAAAATAGGAGGTAGTTAAGCTTCCTTTTTTCCTACACTGGCAAGGAGATACCCAGGGAAGAAACTCTGTTCTTCAGCGGATAAGGCCTGATACCATTGAATAATGGATTGTTTCATGATGTCCGATTGAGGTATAAAGTCAAGGAAATCTAGACTGTTCACGAAGCCAATATCTGTCTCATCCAGTAGAGAAATGCCACTAGCTTCAAATTCCTGAGCAAGTGTGTTCACGGGTTCTTCTACACCATACATCCAGCTCCCTTGTTTCTCTGCAAATGCTTTCCCTACTCTGTATGGTAGACATTTTGCATACGGTGTTAAGATCAGAATAATGCCACCTGGTTTAGTGATCCTCGTCATTTCCTTTATGATCGTTACTTTCTCATCAAATGTAAAATGCTCTAAAACACCAGCGTTCCAAGTGAGGTCATATTTATGATCGGATGTTTGTATGTTACGTATATCGGATAATATAAACGTTCCCTGACAACTTTCTGCTCCAAACGCTTCTCGACTATTCGCTAACGCTTTCTCCGAATAATCTACAAGGGTCACTTTAGCGCCCTCAAGGGCGAGCCGCAAAGAAATTTTGCCGGTTCCAGATCCAGCTTCCAATATGTTTAAACTCTGAATGGGATTGACCCATTTGAGGATAGTGTCATAGATTACTTGGCTAAGTGCGTCCCATTGATATGAAACTTTATGTGACCATAATTTGTCCCACACCATTTTTTGTTGATCAATCATATTAGTCCTCCTCATGAATATATCGATGGATCATCTGCTTGAAACCTTCGGAATTTGAATGGATTTCAGATAATTGCTTTAATCCGTAAGCACCATATTGTTGAAATAGTCCCTTTTCATTTAAGGCGAAATCAATATGTTTATCGGGTAGAGACATGCGTTGCGCCATAGTGGCGTGGTATACCCAAGATTTCAGATAGCATTTCGGGCGCCAATGATTTCGGGTTCCCATGTAGTACACATAACCAAGGAGGAGACTGTCATCCTCATATCCTTGTTTACCACGTAAGAACTCGATATCATATCCACCTACAGCTTGTAGAGCGCTCGATTTATGTACTACGGGGTGTACAAAACCGGAATGTAATTCATCTATACTTAAACTCTCCAAGTGAGTGATTAATTCACCATATGTTGAAGGAATGGTGGTGTATTGTCCAAGCGGTTGCAATTCACCATTGATTGTAATAATTCCGGGTGAGAGCATAGGATCATCTGCGTGATCTAAATATTCGATTAAAGGAACATGCCAATTCGGAGAAAACACCATATCAACATGTATTTCGGAAATGTACGGTGTATCGATATAATGCTTCCAAATATACTCGAAACAAGTTTGTCTTGCTTGAGCAATGCCTACATTCTCTCCAGACCCGAGTATGATGGCTGGTAGTTTAAAAGTAGTACACAACTGGTTCAATTGGTCATTGCTCAGCCCCCCTTGATTATAAATAATGACAAGTGGATCATCAGATAAGGCTAGGCTCTCAAAGCACGCCGATACCATAGTCATATCTTCTGAATTTAGAGGTTCACTACGAATAAGAAGAGGCATGGTATGAATGATTCTCATTAGAAACTCCTTTCTCTATCTCTATCTATATGTGATTTCTTTTATTCTACCCACGGTACTAGATTTGGATGTTCATCTAGAATGGAGGCATATTGCTCTTTCCAACCAAATTCCCCGTTAGGATCTAGTACATTGTATCTTAAATATTTATCCAAACGGTATTCTGGCCTCGACCATCCAAGATGCTTTAACCTCAGGTCAGATAAGGAGTGTGCTAAGGCGAAAATATTCTCCGGAAGCCTTCCACAGTGTTGAGCTGTTTCTTTCCATTGGTATACAAAGTCCTTTTTGTAGCGTACAAGGAAAGGGCGATAATTAAAGTGGGCACGCCAATAAAGATCTTCCCGGTAATGCTCAGGATCCCAGAAATCGAACAGACGAAAGCAGAACAGATCTACTTCAGCTTCTCGAAGTAATGAGCGGATTTCTTTCGCGAATCGAGGTTCGAACATTTCGTCAGCATCCAGATTAAGGATCCAATCAGGATTACTTTTGACGACTTCTTCCCACTGTTGCTTCCGTAAATCAATCTCATTCGAGAATTTAGAGACCACGTTCTGAATGATACGTACAGGAATACCTTCAAGGACTTCATAACATAAATCTACAGTCCCATCGCTACTACAATCATCAATAATAACGGCCTCATCAATGTATTTACGATGTTCCTCAAGAACTTGTCTGAGAAAGCGGGTACTCTCATTTTTCACAACCATCGTTAGTGTTATTTTGGGATTCTCATAAATAACTTCCACAAGAGGAGAATCTTGTTGAGCAGCTAATGGCACATCTTCCTCATTATGAAGGATTCCGCATTCTTTCTTGAAAGAAGATACTTTATTCAGATCCGTATCCCGATAGAGATGGAGTGCAGGATAATGAGTGTCCACAAATAGGGGTATACCTAATACGGCAGCACGGATGCAGAAATGGCGATCTTCTCCCCAAAAAGAAATATTGCGTATTGGATCGTAGTTCACACCGAGTTGAATAGCATGCTTACTAATTAAAGTACATGCTCCTAAACCTCCTACTTCATATAATCCGGGGATCTGCAGCTTTGCTATAAATTGTTCGAAACGAATAGTGATTTCTTGGTCAGGTAATCGCTCACCGAGATGTTGTTCCCATTGGTCATATTCATTTCGCATCCATACTTGAGGTTGGAGCATAGCGTGTGGTTGCCACTGTGTCCAGAAGATCTCTGAAATAATATCTTTATTGGCCGCAACCAAATGCTCAATTGTATTTGGATGGAGAATGAGGTCAGAATCGATAAGAAATAAGTAATCATATTCTAATGAGGCAGCGTGTTGGATCATTCTATTTTTGAAATTGGCTACTTTCCAGATTAGATTGGAATTCCAAAGGTGTGTAGTGTCATCTCGAATATATTCATCGAAATGTCCCGATTGTTGAAGGAGTACGTTCTCAGTTTCCTGGGAGAATTGTTGAAGAAGTAAGCTTGATTCTTGATCTATATTGTCATCGATAAAATAGTAGCTTAACTCGATGTGATCTTGTTCCAAATGATGAAGAGAAGAAAGGAACTCTTGTAAGATGATAGGCTTCTGATGAATAGGGCTTCCTATTAAAATATGTTTCTTCTGATTGCTCATAAAGATTCACCAGACGAGACAGTTTCCTCTACTTTAAGGAGAATAGATTCTAAATAAGATTTATTCTGCAGAATGCTCGGGTCGTCACTGCGATATTTACGAGATTCTTCGTTATGTTCGTAAGCAAGTTGATAGTTGCCAACTCGATCGTAGCAGACACACAGCTGTAAGTGAGGAAGCCAAGTGGAGCAAGCAAGGTTCTGAAAGCCCCAATTATCAGTTCCTCGTTCAAGTGTCGTAGCTGTTTTATACCAGAAAATCGCATTTTTAATTTGGTCTTTGTGTAGAAAGTGATATCCTATTCTGCAACAAAATTCAGCACGTGGAGCATCATATTGAAAGGATCTTAAAGCTGATTCTAATGCTTTTTCTCCGTTATTCAGGCCGTGATAGCAATCGGATAGTTTCCCACAAGTTGAAATATTATCCTCAATCCAACCTTCTTTCGTATTCAAGAACTTTTCATAGAAAGTAATGGCTCGTTCATACATTTGATGGTCTAACAATTCGTTCGCAAAATAATAAAGGTCACGTGGAGAGAACTGTTCATTCATTAAGAATCGTTGTTCATAGATACGAAGGTTTCTATCGCTATCATGATGAATACTGCTATGTGTTATTGCAATATCGCTATTCATGATGTTCCCATGTACTTGTAGATACTCATGTACTGCGCCAATCCAGCGGAATTGGTTACTCCGTTTAACGAGTCGATTGCGTCTGACACTGGATGATACATTTCCAAAAGCATCGAACCCTAAATGATAATCCATGGTAACCGAATCAACGGATGGGTCAAGTGTCTCTTTTAGAAATTTCAATTTCTTGGCATCCTCTGATTTCAATACATCATCTGCATCTAACCAGAAAATATAGTCCTTAGTCGCATGACTGAAAGCTTCATTACGAGCAGCTGCGAAATCATCAATCCATTTAAAATCATATAAGTGTTCTGTGTACTGATGTGCAATGCTCTTCGTGAGATCTGTCGAACCCGTGTCCACAATAATGATTTCATCCATAAGATCTGCTACTGAAGATAGGCACCGATCTAATGTTTGTTCTTCATTTTTAACAATTAAGCAAAGACTAATAGTTATCATACAACCCCTCCGTATATTTACATATTTAGACTGTATGTTTTTAATACATTTAATATGATAAAGCAAAAAAAATAGATATTTTTCTGCAACTTATACTCTTTCTCGGAATATGTTGATATCATGCGCAGACTGGACATTGTCCAAATCTACTATGATATTCGAAGAATTAAACAAAGGAGGAGATAGTGACGAATGAGTGATGATCACAAACAAAATAAAGGTGATGAAACGAAGGAATGCAAAGATCTCTTGAGAATAGTGTGCGAACTAAGAGAGGTGGTCCCCCTCGTACTTACGAATCCGACACCACTTCATATAGCCGATCTACAACAAGTATTACGACAACTGATGGAGTTTTTGAAAAAATCAAAATTATGTCGGCCGGTCCGCGTTGAACTTCAATCGATATTGGAATTAACTATTGTTTCAACGGAAGTAACTCCTTTTTCAGTGATAAGTGTGGGAACGAATCTGCAACAATTGTTAGCAGAATTGTTAGCATTTATTCTAGTCTCGGATATAGATCCATGTTGTAAGGATGATTTAGTTATTGAAATTAGGAGCATTCAGGTATCTATTTCCATAGCAATTTTTGGTTCTCAGGGACCACAAGGTCCGGCAGGAGTACCAGGAGTACCAGGAGTACCAGGGGTTCCGGGTGTACCAGGAGTACCAGGAGTACCAGGGGTTCCGGGTGTGCCAGGAGTACCAGGAGTACCAGGAGTTCCGGGGGTCCCAGGACCGATAGGTCCTACTGGTCCACAAGGAGTAGGATTTCAAGGTATTGTGATTTTTGATCCAGCACAGAGTCCTTTTTATCCTGCGGGTCAGGTAGTCACCTTTCAAGGAAGTACTTATATAGCTCTTGTTGCAGGACCAGTGGGAACGCCGGGCAGTTCGCCGGATTATCTGTTGATAGCCGGTGCAGGAGCAACAGGAGCTACGGGTGCAACGGGTGCGACAGGTGCGACGGGTGTAGCAGGAGTTACAGGACCAACGGGTCCAGGAGTGGGTGCTACTGGAGCAACAGGAGCAACAGGAGCAACAGGAGCCACAGGAGCAACAGGAGCAACGGGTGCGACAGGGGCAACAGGGGCAACAGGTGCTACTGGAGCAACAGGACCAACAGGACCAACAGGACCAACGGGAGCTACAGGAGCAGGAGCAACAGGAGCAACAGGAGCAACAGGAGCCACAGGAGCTACAGGAGCGACAGGAGCAACAGGAGCGACGGGTGCTACAGGTGCAGGAGAAACAGGAGCGACAGGAGCAACAGGGGCAACAGGAGCCACAGGAGCAACAGGGCCGACAGGTGCAACAGGTGCAGGAGAAACGGGAGCCACAGGAGCGACAGGAGCAACAGGAGCAACAGGGCCGACAGGTGCTACAGGTGCAGGAGAAACAGGAGCGACAGGAGCAACAGGAGCTACGGGTGCAACAGGGGAAACAGGAGCAACAGGAGCCACGGGAGCAACCGGAGCAACGGGTGCGACAGGTGAAACAGGAGCAACAGGAGCAACAGGTGCCACGGGAGCAACAGGCGAAACAGGAGCAACAGGAGCAACGGGAGCGACGGGAGCGACAGGTGAAACAGGAGCAACAGGAGCAACAGGTGCCACGGGAGCAACAGGCGAAACAGGAGCGATAGGCCTTATAGGATTGACAGGCGCAACAGGAGCAACAGGAGTCACAGGGGCAACAGGAGCCACAGGAGCAACGGGAGCGACAGGAGTCACAGGAGTCACAGGAGTCACAGGAGCAACGGGAGCGACAGGTGAAACAGGAGCAACAGGAGTCACAGGGGCAACAGGAGTAACAGGCGAAACAGGAGCAACAGGAGCAACGGGAGCGACAGGCGAAACAGGAGCAACAGGAGTCACAGGAGTCACAGGTGAAACAGGAGCAACAGGAGCAACAGGAGTCACAGGCGAAACAGGAGCAACGGGAGCAACGGGGGCAACAGGGGCGACGGGAGCGACAGGCGAAACAGGAGCAACGGGAGCAACGGGAGCAACGGGAGCAACAGGGGCGACGGGAGCGACAGGCGAAACAGGACCAACAGGACCAGCAGGAGCGGCAGGCCTTATAGGATTGACAGGAGCAACAGGACCGATAGGTCTTATAGGATTGACAGGAGCAACAGGACCGATAGGTCTTATAGGATTGACAGGAGCAACAGGAACAGCAGGAGCAACGGGAGCAACAGGAACAGCAGGATCTAGCGCTATTATCCCATTTGCTTCGGGGATCCCTGTGTCATTAACAACTATTGCAGGGGGACTTGCGGGTACACCTAGTCTTATTGGGTTTGGTAGCTCGGCACCAAGTCTTAGTGTATTAGGCGCGACAATAGATCTTACTGGAGCTGCGGGCACGCTATTGAACTTTGCATTCTCTGTACCGCGTGCGGGAACGATAACTTCCATTGCTGCTTATTTTAGTATAACTGCTGCAATTGCTTTGGTGGGTTCAACCATAACCATAAATGCACAGCTGTACAGTTCAACGACACCTAATAACAGTTTCTCTCCAATTGCAGGTACTCTTGTAACATTGGCACCTGCTCTTACCGGAGCTATCTCGATTGGGGACATCTCTAACGGTATTGTTACAGGGCTGGCAATACCGGTAACTGCAGAGACCCGATTATTATTAGTATTTTCAACGACAGCTACCGGACTTTCCTTATTAAATACTGTCGCAGGATATGCAAGTGCAGGTATCGCAATAAGTTAAATTACAATCGGTCTAATGTTTATTATTATTTATGTAAAGCCAGTAGAGAGGTATCTTTGCTGGCTTTTCATTTTTGTTAAACGAATACGATCGCGTTCAATAACAATTCAACTATAATATCCTGCTCTCAGTATTTTAGAGGTAGGGAGGATATCACTATGGAAAAACCGACTTTTTTTGAAGGTTCTGTCGGGCTTGCCGTAGTCTTTCCCATGTGGATTCGGATTGCATGTTTAGATATTCGGTCTATATCTTCAAATACTTAGTTCTTTGCTAATGTACCTAAATATTTTCTTTAACTACCTGGTCGGAAGTACTCAAAAGTTTCACGACCTGAATCATTTGTATCCAGTTAAGCGCAGCTGCATTGCTGTTACAAGTTATTGATCTAAGATTTTCATTTCAAATCCGTATTAATCGACATAAGGATTATCTGTATTTGCAATAAATACACAACTTAGGAATATATCTATAACGTCTGTAGATTGGGCTATTTCTATAGGAACTCAGTTAAGAAGATAAGGAGGAGATATAGATTCATGGCGGATCATAGAAGATTTAAAGGTGATGCAATTCTTGGACGAAAAGGAAGGATTCGTAGTCCAATAAGAACGAAGGATGGTAAAGCACTATTAAAAATAGTAATTGAACTTACTGAAATTATCCCCTCAGTACTTAATTCTTCAACGACAATTCATGTAGAGGATCTTCAAAGAGTTCTTAGATCATTGATGGATCTTTTAGGCAAGTTAAAGATATTCGATCCTGAACGAGCTGAGCTTCACTCAATACTGGAATTAACAATCGTATCTACTGAGGTAACTCCTTTCTCGGGTTTAAGTGTGGGGATTAACTTACAACAATTGTTGGTAGAATTATTAGCTGCTGTTCTCATATCGCATGTAGATCCTGGATGTAAGGACGAATTAGTTATTCATATTAGACGTATTCAAACATTAATTTCAATAGCATTAGGGTTACCTTTGTATGGTGTAATAGGTCCTCCAGGAGTACCAGGAGTACCAGGAGTACCAGGAGTACCAGGAGTGCCAGGAGTGCCAGGAGTACCGGGAGTACCGGGAGTACCGGGAGTACCGGGGATAGCTGGATCTATTGGACCTACAGGAGCCGGATTAGAAGGAATTGTTGTGTTTGATCCAGCGGTGAGTCCGACGTATCCAGTAGGTCAAGCGGTTACATATAATGGGAGTACGTATATTGCAAACGTAGCTGGACCAACAGGAATACCAGGTAGTTCACCAGACTATATATTGTTGGCTGCAGCAGGAGCGACTGGCGCCATTGGCGCTACCGGAGCTACGGGCGTCGGAGTGACGGGTGCAACAGGGGCGACCGGTATAGGATTAGAAGGAATTGTTGTGTTTGATCCAGCGGTGAGTCCAACGTATTCAGTAGGTCAAGTGGTTACATATAATGGGAGTACGTATATTACAAACGTAGCCGGACCAATAGGGACACCGGACAGTTCACCAGACTATACAATATTGGCGGTAGCAGGAGCGACGGGTGCTATTGGTACTACTGGAGGTACGGGAATTACTGGAGAACAGGGAGCTACCGGAGTGACAGGTGCAGTTGGAGCAACGGGAGAAAAGGGAGCTACCGGAGAAGTAGGGGGAACAGGAGCTACCGGAGCCACAGCTGTTGATGGTATAACAGGGTCGACAGGAGCTACAGGAGCAGCAGGAGCAATTGGTGCAACAGGAGCAACGGGGATTGGAGTCACAGGAGTCACGGGAACCACAGGAGCAACTGGAGCAGTTGGTGTAACAGGAGCCACAGGAGCAATAGGGATTGGAGTCACAGGAGTCACGGGAGCCACAGGAGTCACGGGAGTTACGGGAGCAGCTGGTGTAACAGGAGTCACAGGAGTCACGGGAGCAACGGGGATTGGAGCCACAGGAGCCACAGGAGTTACGGGAGCAGTTGGTGTAACGGGAGCAACGGGGATTGGAGCAACAGGTGCAACCGGAGTAACAGGAGCCACAGGAGCAGTTGGTGTAACAGGCGCAACAGGGGTAACAGGAGCCACAGGGGCGACCGGAGCGACGGGAGTTACAGGAGCCACAGGAGAAACAGGAGCAGTTGGTGCAACCGGAGCCACAGGAATTACGGGAGCCACAGGAGCCACAGGAGCAGTTGGTGTAACAGGCGCAACAGGAATTACCGGAGCGACCGGAGCGACCGGAGTAACAGGAGTAACCGGAGCAATTGGTGCAACAGGAGCAACGGGGATTGGAGTCACAGGAGTCACGGGAACCACAGGAGCAACAGGAGCAGTTGGTGTAACAGGAGCAACAGGAGCAACAGGAGCAACAGGAGCAGTTGGTGCAACCGGAGCCACAGGAGTCACGGGAGTAACCGGAGTAACAGGAGCAACGGGGATTGGAGCCATAGGAGCAACAGGAGCAGTTGGTGTAACAGGAGCCACAGGAGCCACAGGAGTCACGGGAGTAACCGGAGTAACAGGAGCAACGGGGATTGGAGTCACAGGAGTCACGGGAGCAACCGGAGTAACAGGTGCAACGGGGATTGGAGCCACAGGTGCANGAGCAACTGGAGCAGTTGGTGCAACCGGAGCCACAGGAGTCACGGGAGCAACCGGAGTAACAGGAGCAACGGGGATTGGAGTCACAGGAGTCACGGGAACCACAGGAGCAACAGGAGCAGTTGGTGTAACAGGAGCAACAGGAGCAACAGGAGCCACAGGAGCAGTTGGTGTAACAGGAGTCACAGGAATAACAGGAGCAACAGGGATTGGAGCCACAGGGGCGACCGGAGCGACGGGAGTTACAGGAGCCACAGGAGCCACAGGAGCAGTTGGTGCAACCGGAGCCACAGGAATTACGGGAGCCACAGGAGCCACAGGAGCAGTTGGTGTAACAGGCGCAACAGGAATTACCGGAGTAACCGGAGCAATTGGTGCAACAGGAGCAACAGGAGCAGTTGGTGCAACCGGAGCCACAGGAGTCACGGGAGTAACCGGAGTAACAGGAGCAACGGGGATTGGAGCAACAGGAGCCACAGGAGCAGTTGGTGTAACAGGAGCCACAGGAATTACCGGAGCGACCGGAGTAACAGGAGTAACCGGAGCAATTGGTGCAACAGGAGCAACGGGGATTGGAGTCACAGGAGTAACCGGAGTCACAGGAGCAACGGGGATTGGAGCAACAGGTGCAACCGGAGTAACAGGAGCAACTGGAGCAGTTGGTGTAACAGGCGCAACAGGAATTACCGGAGCAACCGGAGCAATTGGTGCAACAGGAGCAACGGGGATTGGAGTCACAGGAGTCACAGGAGTCACGGGAGTAACCGGAGTAACAGGAGTTACGGGAGCAACTGGAGCAGTTGGTGCAACCGGAGCCACAGGAGCAGTTGGTGTAACAGGAGCAACAGGAGCAATTGGTGCAACAGGAGCAACGGGAATTGGAGTCACAGGAGTCACGGGAGCCACAGGAGCCACAGGAGCAGTTGGTGTAACAGGAGCAACGGGGATTGGAGCAACAGGTGCAACCGGAGTAACAGGAGCCACGGGAGTAAGGGGAGTTACAGGAGTCACAGGACCTACAGGACCTAATGTATTAGCAACTGGATTTTCAGCTCAACGGGCATCTTCTACTATGAGTGCGACTCAACAACTAGACAATTGGACGGTTACAACACCGTACTACACTGGGACGGGGTTTAACGCGGCAACAGGATCTTATACCGTGCCAACAACAGGAAGGTATTCGATCAAGGCAGTCGTCAGTTATACAACAACTGCGTCGATTTCTGTTGCTCTAGGGTCAGGGATAAGTCCTTCGTTTGTTATTCGAAGAACATCACCTGCGGTCACTGATCTGGTAACAGGTCTATTTCCAATCCTAGATGTAAATATTTTGCTGTTGTTAAGCTTAAGAACAATACTTGGAAATAGTTCGGTCACATTAACAGTTGACGTACAATTAAATGCAGGAGATGTTATCGGTATATTCTATGTTGCAAATGGATTGACCATCGGGTTGTCAATTGGAGGTGCAGCGCCATCGGGGACAGTGTGGTCTGTGCATGAACTGACATAATAGAACAAGTAAATTGAGCTAACAATTAACCATAAGAAATGAGTCTTAGAAGCGATTCTAGAGACTCATTTTTTATGGTTTTTTATTATTTTTTGGGAAAATTAAGCATTTATTATTAAAAATATATCTAAAATTATCGAAAATAATTATAATAAAGACATCGAGTAGACTGACTACAAATGCATCTACTTTAGTCTTTAGATAACCGCTTATTTCCCCGTTACACTCGTTCAATTCTTCCGATCTTTTTTTACTTAGTACGATCTCCTTCCTTTCTTAATTCAACAACATTAGAATTGCTAACATGTAGCCAAGTACTACTTAATCTTCTAAGAGCCACATACAAGTTCATTTATTACTATTCAGTGATTTATCACTCGTTATGAAGGAGGCGCTTATTTTTATGAAGAAAAAAGAAGTCGTGGCTATGCTCCTAGCAGGTGGACAAGGCAAAAGACTCAAAAGTCTGACTAAGGGCCTTGCTAAACCTGCTGTGTATTTTGGAGGCACATATCGAATTATAGATTTCCCTCTAAGTAATTGCTCTAACTCAGGAATGGATACGGTGGGCGTTCTGACACAGTATGAGCCCTTAGTTCTTCACTCCTATATCGGGATTGGAAGCGACTGGGATATGGATCGAAAGAATGGTGGTGTCTACGTACTTCCACCTCATGAACAGGCAGATGGTAGTAATTGGTACCGGGGGACAGCAGATGCCATTTATCGCAATCTAAAGTTCATCGAACAATTTGACCCTGAACATGTACTGATTTTATCAGGTGACCATATTTATAAGATGGATTATGACCTTATGTTACAATACCACACACAAAATAATGCCGATTGTACGATCTCGGTCATCGATGTCACGCTAGAAGAGGCAAGTCGATTCGGGATACTTAATACGGATGAACAATTACGCATATTTGAATTTGAGGAAAAGCCAGTAAACCCTAAGAGTACTTTGGCTTCCATGGGAGTTTATTTATTTAAATGGCCTGTTCTTAAACAGTATTTAATGGAGGATGAACAAAAGACAGCTTCCTCCTTTGACTTCGGCAAAGATATTATTCCGGCTTTGCTGACGAATAACAAAGTATTATATGCCTATCCTTTTGAAGGATATTGGAAAGATGTTGGAACGATACAGAGTTTATGGGAATGTAATATGGACTTATTAACCGATCATCCTCCACTCGATCTCAATGATCCAGATTGGCGTATTTATTCACGTAATCCGATTCAATCTGCACAATACATTGCTTCAGACGCTATCGTACGAAATTGTATCATTAGTGAAGGATGTATTATTAACGGGGAAATTGACCACTCTGTTCTCTTTTTTGGAGTAGAAGTAGGTGAAGGTAGCGTTATTACAGATTCGGTCCTCATGCCAAACGTGAAGATTGGTAACAATGTTCGAATTCACAAAGCGATCGTTAGTGAGAATACCATCATTGAAGATAACACCGAGATTGGACTTAAACGAGATGATGAGAACGAAATTATACTCATCGATAACCAGCAGGATGAGGAGACTTCAACTAAAACAGGGATTTTATTAAGGTAGAGGACGGTGGCGTGAATGAAAGAACTTATGGGTGTAATTAATCTTGATCATGAACTGGATCAATTAAACGAACTAACCTATTTTCGATGCGGTGCTGCCGTGCCCTTTGCCGGTCGATATAGGTTAATCGATTTCGTATTGTCCAACATGATGCATTCTGGTATGGAAAGCATTGCTCTTTTCGTTCGTCGCAAATATCGCTCACTTATGGACCATGTAGGGCAAGGGAAACCTTGGGATTTAGACCATAAGCACGGTGGATTGTTTGTACTCCCTCCAGACTGGAACGATCCTACGGATACGTCTGAGGGGGACTTACAGCATTTACACAATAATATGGACTTCTTTTACCGTGGATCTGAGAAATATGTGGTGAATGCCGGAAGTCAGCATATTAACAAAGTCGACTTTGAAGATGTATATCGATATCATCTCGAAAAAGGTGCTGATGTTACCGTTGTATATAAGCAAGTAGAGCACCTTGAACCTGAGCATGAACCTTGTTTGCGTATTGAGGTTAATGAGCATGGAGATGTCGTTGATATTCATCACGAAAAGGACCATTTAAACGTATATATAGAAGTATTTATAATGGAGAAACAATTATATCTTGAACTCATTAGTAAATGTATTGCCCATGGGGAGAATTATTTCTTTCGCGATGCAATTCAGAGGAATCGCCATAATTTGAACATTGCTGCATATTCCTATAAAGGCTATCACGCGGTCATTAATTCAATTGAAAGCTATTACAAGAACAGTATGGACTTGTTGAATCAACCACATTTTCAAAGCCTGTTCAAAGAACAACCTGTGCATACCAAGATTAAGTATGAGGCCCCTACGAAATATTTAGATGGTGCTCAAGTGAGCAATTCACTTCTTGCTAATGGTTGTATTATTGGAGGAACCGTTGAGAATAGTATTCTCTTTCGTGGAGTAAAGGTGCACAAGGGTGCGCGAATTATCAATTCAGTCATCATGCAGAAATGTGTGATTGAAGAGAATGCTGTGATTGAGAATGTGATTATGGATAAAGATGTGCTACTGTCGCGCAATCGTAAGCTTATAGGGGACGTGAGGAAACCTTATGTCATAGCTAAAAGTAGCATCATCTGATAGATCCACCCGCAGGAGGGATGTCAATATGTTTAACAACAAAGAAGCTTTCAAGCAACTCTTTCAGGAGAATCTAGTCAGTAAATTGGGAAAAGCAATGAAGGAAGCTCAAGCAGCAGATATCTATAAAATTTTGAGTAACATGATCCGCGAATATGTAGGTAAGAATTGGGTTGAGACGAATCAAAGTTACCAAATCGATCAGGAAAAGCAAGTGTATTATTTCTCGATGGAATTTCTAATTGGTCGTCTACTAGGTAACAATCTGCTTAATATTGGTGTGCTTGAGCTTGTTAGAGATGGTCTTAGAGAAATAGGATGGGATCTAGAGAAAATTGAGGAAGAGGAATCCGATGCAGGGCTAGGTAATGGTGGGTTAGGGCGACTCGCGGCCTGTTTCTTGGATTCTTTAGCTTCGCTTCAGTACGCTGGGCATGGATGTGGAATTCGATATAAATATGGCTTATTTGAACAGAAAATTATTGAAGGAAACCAAGTGGAACTACCTGATGATTGGCTTCGGAAAGGTAACGAATGGGAAGTGCGTAGACCTGATAAAAAAGTTGAGGTTCGCTTCTGGGGGTATGTTGACACTACAGAGGTAGATGGAGAATTAGTATTTGAAACCCAACATTATGAAGCGGTCACAGCTATACCTTATGATATACCTGTTATTGGTTATGGTGGTGATCATGTCAACACATTGCGATTATGGAGTGCAGAATCTAACTTGGATCTCACGAAACTAACAGGTGCGAATAACTACTATAAATTTCTCAATTATAATCGTTCTGTTGAATCTATATCTGAATTTCTATACCCCGATGATTCTCAGTATGAAGGCAAGTTACTCCGGCTCAAACAGCAATACTTTTTATGTTCTGCAGGATTGCAAAGTATTCTGAGGACTTTTGAAAAGCTTGGGCTTACCATGGATCACTTACCTGAAAAAGTTGCTATTCATATTAATGATACTCATCCTACACTTGTTATCCCTGAATTGATGAGGATATTAATTGATGAGAATGGTTTGGGGTGGAACGAAGCCTGGGACATAACCACAAGGACGGTATCCTATACGAATCATACAACGTTGAGTGAAGCGCTTGAGAAATGGCCTGTCTCCATGGTGAAAGATCTACTCCCACGCATTTATATGATTATTGAAGAGATCAATACCCGTTTTTGTGGCATGCTGATGAAGAAGTACCCAGATCATCCGGAGATCGTACCGCAGATGTCTATCATTGATGGTCAGCAATTGAAAATGGCGAACTTGGCTATTGTAGGTAGTTATAGCGTGAATGGCGTAGCAGCCCTCCATACGGATATTCTGATCAAGCGCGAAATGAAAATGTTCCATGATCTATATCCCAATCGATTCAACAATAAGACGAATGGGATAACACACCGTCGGTGGTTGATGCATGCAAATCCAGGGTTGGCTAATCTAATTAGTGAATCGATTGGTACACGTTGGATGGATCATCCGCAAGAAATGATAGGAATATTGAAATACAATGAGGATAGCGGATTCCAAGATCGCACTCGAGCGATTAAACAACATAACAAAATGAAACTCACTTCATATATTCATGAGCAACAGGGAATCGTCGTTGATCCAACCTCTATCTTTGATGTCCAGGTGAAGAGACTACATGGCTACAAGAGACAGCTGATGAACGTACTACACATCATGCATGTATATAATCAGTTAAAAGAGAATCCATCGATGGACTGTGTTCCCCGCACTTTTATTTTCGGGGCCAAAGCGGCACCAAGCTATTCGCTTGCGAAGAGAATTATAAAACTTATTCATGCTGTAGCTAATCAAGTTAATCAAGATGCAAAAGTAAATGAGAAGTTAAAAGTCGTATTTTTAGAGAACTACTCCGTCTCGTTAGCCGAGAAAATCATCCCAGCAGCGGATATCAGTGAACAAATCTCAACAGCTAGTAAAGAAGCATCAGGGACGGGGAATATGAAATTTATGATGAATGGTGCATTGACGTTGGGTACGATGGATGGAGCTAATGTGGAGATGCGCGATATGATTGGGGATGCCAACATGTTTATCTTCGGATTACAATCCGACCAGGTACTTGATTATTATCAGCATGGTGGTTATGCAGTCAAAGATGTATATTATAATGATGCACGTGTACGTAAAGTCATGGATCAATTAGTGAATCCGGGTTACTTCTGTAACCAAGGGCATGAGTTTTCAGACATATTTCATTCCATTATGAGTACCAATGATGAGTATTTTGTACTTAAGGATTTCGCTAGTTATATCGAAGCACATTTGGAAGTAGACCTTTCTTATCGAAATGCGAAGGATTGGCAAAGGAAATCGATCGTAAATATTGCGCATTCTGGTCAATTCTCAAGTGATTGTACGATTACCAAGTATGCTTCTGAAATTTGGGGATTAAAAGGAAGCCAAGCAGGCGTACAAGTGAACGTCTAGAAGTTAGGTATAGTCTCTTGGTTAGATTAGTCGACATGAATACATGAAACGGATGACCCCATCAATTAAAAGGGGGAACATCCGTTTCTTTCTGTAACAAAGAGGATTTTCTTGACAATCGGATTCTCAAAACTTAGAATTTAAAAAGCTAATAATTGAAATATATTTACAAAGGGGAAATGATCGTGGAAACATCTAAAAGTAATATAAAGATGGTTGTCGCAGGTCTGCTGCTAGCCATATTTATGTCAGCAATCGATAATACGATCGTGGCCACTGCTATGGGTACCATAGTATCTGATCTTGGTGGATTCGATAAATTTGTATGGGTAACCTCTGCTTATATGATTACAACGATGGCAGGAATGCCAATCTTTGGTAAGTTGTCAGACATGTATGGAAGGAAAAGGTTCTTTATATTTGGAATTACGGTCTTTCTATTGGGTTCTATATTATGTGGTTTCGCGCAGAGTATTGAACAGTTAAGTATCTATCGTGCTATTCAAGGTATTGGTGGCGGTGCATTAATGCCGATAGCCTTTACGATTATTTTCGATATCTTTCCTCCAGAGAACCGTGGGAAGATGACTGGACTTCTTGGCGCTGTATTTGGTGCTGCAAGTGTTGTAGGTCCATTACTTGGAGCTTATATTACCGAATTTGCAGGTTGGGAATGGATTTTCTACATAAATGTTCCTATAGGTATCGTATCATTCCTGTTGATTACTCGCTCATATCATGAGTCGAAGCAATTGATTAAACAAAAAATAGACTGGTGGGGCGCATCGACACTTGTCGTTGCTGTGATCAGTCTAATGTTTGCTCTAGAATTGGGCGGTAAAGATTACGCTTGGAATTCGTCTGTCATTATTTCGTTATTTGCTGTATTTGCAGGATGTTTCATTGCCTTCTTCTTTATCGAACTCAAAGCGGAAGAACCGATTCTTCCTTTTTGGCTGTTTAAACGAAGACTATTTGCTGCTTCTCAAATATTAGCTCTTCTTTATGGAGGAACATTTATCGTTTTAACCGTATATATCCCTATTTTTGTACAAGCTGTATATGGAGGATCTGCGACAAATGCCGGGTTAGTTCTTACCCCCATGATGCTAGGATCTGTAGTGGGTAGTTCGATTGGTGGTATTTTCTCGACAAAAACAAGTTATCGCAATTTAATGATCATATCGGTCATTGCGTATTTCGCAGGTATGTTCATGCTAAGTACGCTTACGCCAGACACAGCACGTTCCTATTTAACAGGCTTTATGATCTTAGTAGGATTTGGGATGGGATTCTCCTTCTCGTTATTACCGATCTCAACTGTACACAACCTTGAACCTCGATTCAGAGGAACAGCCAACTCAACGAATCAATTCTTACGCTCACTTGGAATGACTTTGGGAATTACGATATTCGGTACGATCCAAGGTAACCTATTTTCGAGTAAGCTTGCCGATAATTTCAAGGGTATGGAGGGAGCAGCAGCTAATCTAACAAATATTCCAGATCCTCGGGAAATATTTAAAGCGGATGTACGAAAGTCGATTCCTGCCGATATACTTGATAAAATTGTTGATGCTATGTCATCATCTATATCGCATATATTTCTGTATGCCTTGATTCCCATCGGTATAGCTGTAGTTGTCGTATTCATGATGGGCAAAGCGCGAATTGCAATGAATAAACCTTCAACTGAAAAGGAATAAAATAATCTCTTTAGTAAGTCGCAAGGGGAGAAAGCTTGAATGTCACAGCGAAATCATATTTCTAGCCTTTCATTAATGGCCATGTTCGTTAACTTTGTCGGAAGCGTAATTGAAGTTCAACTAACTACAATCTATGTGAGTATTGGATGGATCCTTGTTCTAGGTGTCATTCATTCGATGCAATCTTTATCTCGTGGTATTCGTGACGTGTCCTTATGGAGTGTTCTATATCTATTGGGATATTGGTTATCCGGCTGCTTTAATTTCTATATAACGGATTATCTTAACTTTGTAGATCTACCAAGAGAATTTATCATTGCTAGCTCACGGTTGAGTCTACTTGGATTTATTATTCCGTTTCTTCTATATGGACAGTTGAACAAAACGACAACAGATTATATGAAAATAGGTAGTTTTACTGAGACGATTCGGTTCCCATTCAGAGTCGATATATATATTCCTGCGGTTTGGGTTGCTATTTGCATTGCTCAATTCCGTATTGGAAGAAGTATTGTGGAGAGGGCTCATACTAAGTCGATTCGTCGATGTGCTGGGTGAGAAGTGGGGATTGGTTGTCGTTAGCTTCGGCTTCGGTATGTATCATTATTCGATTGGATTTCCTTGGATTGTATGTGTTTTGTTCTCTGTCTTAGGCATGCTATTAGGAGGGATAGCAATCCGGTTAAAAGGGTTGCTTCCGGTTATCATTCTTCATTTCATTATGAATCTATTGTTTGTATTAAGTGGCTTGATTTTCTAGAGATATGATTGTTCAAGACATATTTTAAACAAGCATAAACGGCTTCGCCGTCCTTTAGCGGCGATGAATCGTTTAGCGTTGAAAATATAATCCTATGTATAAGCAGAAATACTTATAAATTCTTATATTTTGAAAAAGGCGATATTCCAGTCAGTTAAACGGATTATCGCCTTTTTGCAGTCTTTTTTTTTTACTATTTAGAATTGAAATGAAGACAAGGTGCATATGCTTGTATGGGAGCGCAAACAAATAGGTAAAGGGGTTGAGTCAGGTCTATGAAAACACACTATAAACGTAGAATGATGCCTATCGTCATCATAGTACTTTTGTTCACGATGGTAATAAGTGCGTGCGGTGGAAATTCAAACAAGGAAGCAGAACCGACAAAAGAACCTGCAACAGTAGAAACGGAACCAAAAGTGACAGAACCTGCAGTAGCGGAACCTGCTACAAGTGATGGAACTTTTCTAGAACAAGCTTTAGCTGGGAAATTCAAGGGTACGAAAGTATCGATGTTCGGTCCATTCGTTGATGAAGACGAGCAGAAATTCATCGCAAGTATTAAGGATTTCGAAGATAAGACAGGGATCGATATTCAATACGAAGGGTCAAAGGAATTTGAAGCTACGATCTCTATTCGTGTAGATGGAGGTAATGCACCAGATATTGCAGACTTCCCACAACCAGGACTACTAGCTACCTTTGTTAAACAAGGTAAAGTTATCGATGTGTCATCGTTTATCGATAAAGCATACTTAGAGAAGAACTACAATAAGAGCTGGCTTGATATGGCGAATATGGATGGAGCAAGCGGCAACATTATGGCAGGAGTCTGGGCACGCTCAAGTGTGAAGAGTCTAGTCTGGTATCCTAAGAAACAGTTTGAGGAAGCAGGTTACACCGTTCCTCAGACTTGGGATGAGATGATGGCATTAACGAAACAAATATCAGATGACGGGGATCCTGCATGGTCTATTGGTATTGGAAGTGGAGCAGCAACAGGTTGGCCTGCTACCGATTGGATCGAAGATATAATGCTTCGGACAACAACACCTGCGAATTATGATAAGTGGGTAAAAGGAGAACTTCCATTTACTTCACCAGAAGTGAAAAATGCCTTTAAGGTTATGTCTGACATTTGGTTCAATGAAGATTATGTTCTAGGTGGCGTGAAGTCAATCGTGACGACAGCGTCTAGTGATGCACTAAACCCATTGGCACAGACTCCACCGAAGGCATGGTTACATCGTCAAGCGAGTTTCATTACAAGTAATCTTCCGAATACGGTAAAAATGGGTGAAGATATGGATTTCTTCTATCTACCACCGATTGATCCTCAATATGGGAAGCCATTATTAGTTGCGGGAGATATTTACTCGATGTTCAATGACCGCCCAGAGGTTCGTGCAGCGATGGAATTCTTTACAACAGGGGAATCGATCAAGACATGGATTCAATCGGGTGGTGTCATTGCTCCAATGAATGATGCAGATCTTAGTTGGTATTCTAATGATGTGGATCGTCGTATGGCAGAACTTGTTCAAACAGCAGATACACTTCGATTCGATGGATCTGATCTTATGGTTGGAGCCGTAGGCGCAGGTACATTCTGGAAGGGTGCAACCGATTATGTTAGTGGCACTGTAGATCTGGATGGAGCTTTGAAGGAAATGCAAGAAGGTTTTCCAAAGTAAGCTATAGCCTAGTGATTAGTTCATTCTAAAAAGAAGTAGGTTTGAATCGGAGGAGATAGGAGGAAACTCCTTACTCCTTCGTTCTGTAATTAAACATATTTTATCCTATTAGATTTCGTAAAAAGGAGGGACAAGATGGGAACGTTGATGTCGCGACATAAATGGCTGTGGCTAACATTGATAACAATACTTGTGCCTGGAATGAACCTACTTATCCATTGGCGTATCTTTATGTTTCTACGAGATGGAAGTCTTACTCCTATATTGTATGGGATTCTGGCCATCATCTGGGGAGTTGTAGGCGTATACACGATTTATTTATCTCTAAATTGGGTGGTTGAACAGTATTCTGTGAAATGGAGACAACGCATTCAGCCTTTAGTCTTTGTGGCACCTGCCCTGATATTGCTAGGGTGGTTACTGCTGTATCCTACAGTAAGAACACTCATATTTAGTTTTATGGATGCAGGTTCTGTTGATTTTGTAGGATTCAGTAACTATATAGCGGTTTTCACGAATCGGTTGTTACTATCAGCCCTACGGAATAACTTACTATGGGTTATATTAGGAACATTCTTATGTGTGTCGCTTGGCTTACTTATTGCAGTTCTGGCCGACCGGAGTAGTTTCGAGAAGCTTGCGAAATCGATCATCTTTATGCCTATGGCCATATCTATGGTTGCAGCTGGCGTAATCTGGAAGTTCGTGTATTACTACAAACCGGGTGATGAACAGATTGGACTACTTAATGCCATTGTTGTAGCACTAGGTGGTGAGGCACAGGCTTGGGCGTCTTTCTCTCAACCGTGGAACAATCTATTTCTTATCGTGATTCTGATCTGGATGGAGACGGGCTTTGCCATGGTGTTATTATCTGCCGCAATCAAAGGCATTCCCGAAGAGTCTCTTGAAGCTGCACGAATGGATGGAGCGAATGAGATCACGATCTTTTTCCGTATTATGATTCCTTATATGAAGACTACTATTCTATCTGTTACGACTACTATAATAGTATTTACTCTCAAAATATTCGATGTCGTCATGGTAATGACGGGTGGGCAATACGATACAGATGTTGTGGCTACACAGTTCTACAGACAATTCTTCATGTATCGCAACAATGGGTATGGTGCAACACTGGCCATCGTTCTATTAATTGCTATTATTCCAGTTCTGATCTTTAATCTTCGTCAAATGCGCAAACAAGGAGGAGGATTCTCATGAGCCGGGGGCACAAAAAGAAGAAAAAAGGTTCAAAGTGGCTAGTGAATAGTATCCTCGGATTCATTTGTTTGATCTGGATTATTCCCACCGCAGGACTATTTGTGTCTTCGTTCAGACCCGCACACGATATTCTGGAGACCGGTTGGTGGACGGTATTTCCTCATAAGGGTTGGGAGACGGAGGAACAGTTAAAGCTTCCTAAGGATACTGATCTGAAGAAACCAATTGAAGTTGCTGGCACAAGTTATTCAGATGAACAATTAAAAGTAGGCGTAACGACAGCAGATGGTCAGAAGATCGTGTGGCAGAATCGAAGAGGACGGGTTGTCGATATTCAAGAGAAACAGTGGAAGACCAACGCCGTGTTCACTCTTGATAATTACAAGAATGTTCTCGGAGGTAAAAGTTATGAGATCACACAATCTGACGGCAGTGTGAAGACAGAGAAAGGTAGCAATCTCACTAGAGCCTTTGTAAACACGTTGACGGTTGCTATTCCAGCTACAATTATTCCTGTCTTAATTGCTGCTTTTGCTGCTTACGCCTTTGCATGGATGAAGTTCCCGGGACGTAAGACAATCTTTGTTATTGTAGTTGCGCTACTGGTTGTCCCACTACAAGTTGCACTTATTCCTGTGCTACAGAATTTCACGTCACTGGGTCTCAACGGGACTTATTTAGGAATCTGGATTGCTCATACTGGGTTTGGATTACCGCTCAGCACCTATTTTTTGTACAGTTATATTAGTCAGCTTCCACGAGATTTATTCGAATCCGCCTTCATGGATGGAGCCTCTAATTTTACTATTTTCACTAGATTAATCTTACCGCTATCGGTTCCATCTATTGCATCGATAGGAATCTTTCAATTCCTGTGGGTATGGAATGACTATCTGGTGTCCCTTGTCTTTATTGGTAGTCAACCTAATGTTCAAGTGTTGTCCATGCGGATTGCTGAAATGGTCGGCTCTTACGGAAATGACTGGCATCTGCTTACTGCAGCTTCATTCATATCGATGATTATGCCCCTAGCTGTGTTCTTTGCTCTTCAAAAGTATTTCGTGCGTGGACTGATGGGTGGCTCTGTGAAAGGGTAATGTGTAATCGAGCAACGAAACCTGCTTCGGACGAGGTCCTCCAAAATGTCTACCAAGTGGGGAGCGTAGTCATCTATGGAGCAGGTTCTATTTGTGCGCCATCCTTGATATCTATAATTGGAAAGCTAAGGTTATACGATGGGAGTGTGCTACGATGGAACTTGCTAACGGGTCTACTCCGTTCGATCGATATGAGTTATCTGGACAATTTCACTTACAGAAGGCTAATAAACATGAGTGGCTACAATTTTGCTCTATTTATTACAACGCGGAATACATTCGTATGTTTAAGGAAGAGAATGTATGGGTTCACATGAACCTCAACGTATTCTGGATTTATGAAGGCAGATTAAAGATCGGTGGTGTAATGCTCGCTCCGAACCGGATGAGGCTACTCTATTTTATTCCACCATTTAATCAGCAACACACAATCGTCCAATTGTTAAAGGATGCTCTGCTGAAATGCTCTGATGCCAAATTACCGATCCATGTATATGAAGTATTACAAGACCAAGTAGAGCTATTTGCAAGGGCAGGGTTCTGGCCCGATGAGCATCGTTATCGTTGGATGCAACGACCTACAGAGTCACTGGCGTGTGAATGGGATGAGCAAGTCACAATCATCAGGTCTATTATTGAAGATACTGAAGCTAAACGTTCCTTTACGAATGATAAGGAGATCGGTCACCTTTTCTATAGATGTCATTCCGATTGTATTTGGGGAGTAAATAGTAAGCAGCAGTCGATTAGTCACTATATTACGGAAACACAGACGATCATTAAGGAAACTAATAAACATCTACTCCGTGCTTCAACATTAGTTTATGATAAAAGAAATAATGCTCTGATTGGTGCTTGTTTATTATCTATGAATCATGACATTCCAAGAATTAAGCATCTCGGTATTCTTCCGACATATAGGAGGAGAGGGATAGGAACGAATATGATTAAGAGATCATTAGGTATGTTAACAGATCTCTATCCGTATCTTAGAGTCTATGTTCAACAAGGAAATCCAGTGGAGTCTATGTATTATAATTTAGGCTTTATGCCGGGACCAATTGAAATCAGCAAAATGCTCATTCCGGTTAAATAGTGTCTTTTTTTGCTATCTCAGGAGAAATTTCTTAGAATGGAGTAAAAAGAGGTGAGGGACTTGAATACGAAATTAATTTTAGTCGAGGGACTTCCAGGATCAGGGAAATCAACAAGTGCACAGTTGGTATATGACATTCTTAAAGAACAAGGTAAAGATGTTGAGTTAGTATTAGAAGGAGATGTGGACCACCCAGCGGACTATGAAGGGGTTGCTATCTTCACACCACAGGAATGGGAAGAACTATGTGAAAGACATCAAAGCCATCAGACGTTGATTAATCGAACTGCTTTTTATGAAGAAGGGAACTATTTCTTACCCTATCGAAAAATGCAACAAGATGACCAATCTCGTCTACCTACTTCTGTATTTGACGATATTTTCAAACAGGATATTTATGAAATATCTTTTGAGCGAAATATGGAGCTTATCGCTGCTAAATGGAAAAGATTCAGTGAAGCGGCTGCTGTCCAAAAGAAGATATATGTATTTGAATGTTGTTTCATCCAGAATCCTGTTACGGTAAGTATGGTCAAGTATAACCGACATGAAGAGGAATCTATTCGTTATGTGAGGACATTAGAGGATGCGATTGGTTCTCTGAATCCTAGGTTAATCTACATCGATCAGAAGGAATATGACCATACCTTTAAGAAAGCAGTAGAAGAAAGACCCACGGAATGGTCAAGCGGGTTCATAGATTATTACACACAACAAGGTTATGGACAAGCACATGGATATTCTGGGATGGACGGAACGTTACAAGTACTTCATGCGAGAAAACAATTGGAAAAGAAAATTATGAACGAATTGTCTCTCCCGTGGACCATGATTGATAACTCTCACTATGATCGTGAGCAACTAAGACAAGGGCTAATTCAAACATTACTAGGTCATTAAGTGTTCAGAAGGAACACCATACAAAGGAGAATATCGCGTGATATATGTTGCATTAGTAGTTGGTATTATACTGCTGGGTGCAGCTGGTGTACTAGCATGGAAGAATTCGCAGATTATTGCAGAGAAACAAAAAAGTAATGCACCGAGTGCAAGCGCAGTTCAATACACCGTTCATATAACAGATAAGTGGCAAGATCAAGATTCATTAACACTGGTCTCGTTGTATCATACGTCATACTTGGTTGGAGAGCAGAATTTACATGCCTATCTATGTCGGGTAACGGGTAAGCGTGGCGAACTTAAACTCTACGAAGCTGAGAATGTGATGCTCCATAATATCCGACATGCCATACAAAAAGGTGAGTTATTATCGGGAATAGCTCTATATGAATCGGCGATTAATGAGGAAGAAATAGAAGTATTAAATCGATTAGATCAGGTGTTAATAAAAAATAACAATGGAGTTGTGCGATAATTCATCCTTCCCTTTTCCCATGATTGTGTTATGGTAGAAAAAATGGGCTAATGAAGGGAGATTGAATCATGCATATTCAGAGTTATGTTGAACCGTCTGACTTCTTAGAACGCGCTGAACCGTTGTTAATGGAGAATGAAGCGCTTAATAATCTTCCGTTAGGTATTGCTTACCGATTAGTCCAGTCTATTAAGCATACAGCTAAAGACGCTCATCATGTAGGGCCATTACCTTTCATGGCAATCGTAAGTGATGGGGAACAAGATATCCTTAGTCTTCTAAAAACAAGTGCATCCCTTATTGTATACATTAGCGATAAGGTGAAAAATGACGACGTTCGAATCAAGGCTATCTCTCTAGCAATCGATCATATCCTTCATCAAGAAGTTATCCAAGTACCCAGTATTATTGCGATACGTGAGACCGCATATTTGTTCGCGGATAAGTGGCAAGAGGTAACAGGGCAATCTTACGAAGTTCAGATGGATCAGCGCATATATGCTTGTACGAAAGTGCAAGATATGAAACTGAGTCCAGGTATATTTAGAGCTGCTGAGTTACGTGATATTCCTATGTTGGGTCAGTGGATCTATGATTTCGCTGCGGAAGCGATGGAAGCGATATCCATGAAAAAAGCGATTGATATGGCTCAAAATGGGACGGAACAATCGGCTATCTATTTATGGGATGATGGAGAACCTGTATCTATGGCTCAACAGACTAGACCTACACTTCACGGAGCTGTTGTTAATTTGGTGTATACCCCATTAGAGTATCGAAACCGTGGATATGCCGCATCTTGCGTATCAACATTAACACGAAATATGTTGCGTGGACCCTATGAGTTTGCCAGTTTATATACGGATATGAGCAATCCTATCTCTAATCATATTTATATGAAAGTTGGGTATGAACCCAAATCTGACTCGGTCGTTCTTGCTTTTAAATCGTAATGATTCATATGTAACCACCTATGGCTGAGCTTATGCGATCTATTCCAATAAGGACGTACCAGCCATCCTTGGGAATAGGGTTCGATAAGCTCAGTTTTTTTGAAATATAAGAATTTATAAGTATTTCTGCTTATAAATAGTCTTATATTTCAACGCTAAACGTTTCTTCGCCGCTAAAGGACGGCGAGGCCGTTTATGCTTGTACACAGTAACGTCACTATGTATGAAGGAGTGAATTTTGTTGAATATGAAGAGGATCGCTGCAGAATATGCAGTGCAATACATCGAAGATGGGATGACAGTTGGGTTGGGAACCGGGTCAACAGCCTATTGGGCAATTCAACGTATTGGTGAACGAGTGCATGAAGGCTTGTCTATACAGGCAGTAGCGACCTCTAGGGCATCGGAGAAACAGGCGCTCACACTTGGAATTCCCATTATTTCATTCAGAGATATAGACGGCCTGGATATTACCATTGATGGAGCAGATGAAATTAATTCAGATCTGGCGTTGATCAAAGGTGGCGGTGGCGCTCTTCTCAGAGAGAAGATTGTCGCCCATCATAGTAAACGTCTAATCATTGTTGCGGATGAGCATAAGGTAGTCGAAACATTAGGGAGATTTCCTTTACCCGTTGAGATCGTCCCATTTGCAGTGGAATGGACCATTAAATCATTGCAGACCCTCGGTTGCCATATTCAATTACGGACAGATGAAGAACAGCTATTCATGACGGATAACGGAAATTATATTGCAGATTGTAATTTCGGTTCTATTGCCTCCCCACTTGAGCTTCACAATGAAATCCTTAGCATTCCTGGTGTTGTAGATCATGGCTTATTTATTGGACGAGCTAATTTAGCGATTATTGGCCACCAAGATGGAAAAGTGGAGGTTCTGAAGCGTAACTAGGAGGGCGTACGATTGAATAATGGAAGTAGGATAGGTCTTTGTCTACTTGGGATATTGATGGTCTTGTATAGTATATGCCTTATATATTGGATGTTTTTTGGATTTGGCCGTACAAGACATACGGAAGGTCCTCTTGTGTATAATTTAGTTCCACTGGAGACCATTTGGTCCTATTTGGATAGTGTCCGTCACGGATTTAAGACATCATGGATCATTAATTTATTTGGGAATGTTGGCGTGTTTGTTCCATTTGGATTCGTGCTACCGTTGTTATTTAAAAGCCTAAGATCGTATTGGAGATTAACGCTATATTTCGTACCTCTTGTGATCGTTCTAGAGGTATCTCAGATGCTGTTACGAGTCGGTAGTTGTGATATTGATGACTTGATTCTCAACATTCTTGGTGTATGGATCGGATACGGGGTGACTCAATTATTATTTAGAAGGTACATATCTTAGGAGAAGATGTGGAATATTACCTCTAACTTGGTAAATTACCATGAAATCTTGTATAGAGGTGACCGGCTCTCCATGAAACGTCGTATCTTTCTTATGTTGGGTTGTCTTTTATTGATGTATGAAATGGTTCAACCCATAGCTACAGCAGGTGCTAATCCTAGTCAACAAGCTTTTCACTTTGGGTTTAAGAAGAGTAAAGATGGACAACTTCCCTCCATAAATGAGGAAGGGTTCAAAGACATTCTAGAAAAACATGAAGCTATCTTCCTTGGAGATACGAAGCAGAAGGATATTTATTTGACCTTCGATAATGGGTATGAGAATGGTTATACGGCCAAAATTCTAGATGTACTAAGAGATAAGAAGGTTCCTACAATCTTTTTTATCACAGGGCATTATGTGAAGGATCAGCCTGAATTGGTTCAAAGAATGGTCTCTGAAGGACATCTTGTAGGCAATCATTCGTGGAGTCATCCCGACGTAACCACGATTTCTAACGAGCAATTAAAGAACGAATTGCTGAAGGTGAAGACAGCCGTAGCAGATATAACGAGCCAAAAGGAAATGGCTTTTGTTCGTGCACCACGGGGGATTTTTAACGAATCTATGCTAGCTGCAAGTCGGGCTGAAGGGTATACGAATGTGTTCTGGTCTGTTGCTTACAAAGATTGGGATCCCGCCACCCAAAAAGGCTCAGAGTATGCTTATACCCAAGTGATGAAACAACTTCATCCGGGTGCCGTTATTCTGTTGCATTCGGTATCAAAGGACAATACAGAAGCCATGGGACGGATTATTGATGATGCAAGGAAACAAGGCTATGAATTCAAAAGCTTAACTCAGATGCAAAGTAGAACGTATTAAGTTTGACAATAGGCCTCCGAATGTACTATCTTTATATTAAGATAATACATTCGGAGGTTTTTTATCATGGGAGAAAATAAAGAGAACGTGAAGAACAACAATGAGCTGTCACTCGATCTATTTATTGTATTGGCACGTGCTTATAATTCGGTCATAGCGCATTCAACACGTAGTATTCAGAGTTATGGGCTTAACTCCACAGAATTTGGTGTACTAGATCTGTTGTATCATAAGGGACCACAACCTCTTCAGAAAATTGGTGAGAAAGTTCTTATCTCAAGTGGAAACATTACATATGTCGTGGATAAACTTCAGAATAAGAAATTACTTGTCAGAATTGCGTCACCCGACGATAGACGTGTCATATTTGCTGATCTCACGGAAGAAGGAAAAGCCTTTATAGAAGATGTCTTTCCTCAACATCAGAATACCATCGTAGATTCCGTTGCTGGGTTAGATCTAGAAGAGAAGAGACAAGTGATTGAGTTGTTGAAGAAGTTAGGGCTCTCAGCAGAAAGTAAGTACTAATTGTTATCATATGTCATATAACATAACATATTTGATATATTAATTGAATCATTGTCTTTGAAGCCATTGTGGGATTCTCCAGTTCGTGAGAGTGCATATAATGGCTTTTTTTGCGTGGAATAACAAATGAATAGAAAAAATTTCAATAAACATTCATAAATTGGTTGTAAATATTTCCGTTTTATTTTATAGTCTGTGTTAAGATATTTAACAAATTAGGGAATGAGACATAACATCTAAGAATCATCTTAATTTATTATCATTTGTAGAAGTGATAGAGAAGGGGTACTGGGATGGAGTATATCGTTCAACAATTAATTAACGGAATTTCTGTTGGGAGTACTTATGCACTAATCGCCTTAGGGTACACCATGGTATATGGAATTATAAAGCTCATCAATTTTGCTCATGGCGATGTGTTCATGGTCGGTTCATTTGTTGGCCTCTTTACAGCTAAGGCACTAACATCACAAGGGTTATCACCCTACTTGGTTCTGACGTTTTCCTTGATTATTTCGATGGTGATCAGTGCTCTCCTTGGTATTGTTATCGAACGCTTCGCTTACAAACCTCTACGTAATGCCTCACGTATTGCCGTTCTCATAACCGCTATCGGCGTCTCTTTTTTATTAGAGAATCTAGGGATCTTTGCCCTCGGACCACAAGCTAAGGGATTTCCTGAAATCATTCAAAAACACCAATTCACCTTATTCGGTTCAGTTCAGATGGATAGTCATCAAGTCATGATCTTCGCGATCACAATTATTCTTATGCTTGTCCTGCAATTTATTGTACATCGTACGAAGATTGGTAAAGCCATGCGTGCTGTTTCATTCGATCTGGAAGCTGCTCGACTTATGGGAATCAATGTGAATTTAACGATATCCGCTACGTTTGCTATTGGTTCTGCACTAGCTGCTGCAGGCGGCGTTATATTTGGAATGACTTACAACTCCGTTGACCCTTTAATGGGTATGATTCCAGGACTCAAAGCATTTATAGCCGCTGTATTAGGTGGGATTGGGAGTATACCTGGTGCTCTATTAGGAGGCCTATTATTAGGAACGATTGAGACCGAGATATCCTCGTTGGGGTATTCTTCATGGCGTGACGCGGCAGCTTTTGGAGTTCTCATTCTGATCTTGATCTTCAAACCCACGGGATTATTCGGTAAGAATAGCCGTGAGAAAGTGTAGGTGGGGATCATGAAGAAAATGAACAAAAGTTTCTGGTCGAGCATTGTCATAGCGATTATGATCTACGTTGTTATCCAAGTGTTGTTACTTATTACGGGTACGATAAATGATGTAGCAGAGTCTACCCTGATTATGATCTGCATCAATATTATGCTAGGTGTCTCCCTGAACTTAATAAATGGCATAACGGGTCAATTCTCTATGGGGCATGCGGGGTTCATGTCTGTGGGTGCCTATGTATCAGCTATTCTAACCCAACACAACTTGGGTTGCGGATATTACCTACAGTACGCCCAGCTAACTAAGTTCCAGCAGAGGAATGATGTTACTTGAGCATGTTTGGAATGCATGTTGAGTTTTTTTTTTTTTTTTTTTTACAGACATGCCCTTCTTCTGCTGTGAGAAGAAGTGAGCCGAAGCGGCGGTGACTTGTCGACACTGGCAAGGTGACGTAGTCCGTGGGAAACGGGGCTTGCGGCGAAGCGATTACGCCAAGATGAGTCTCTAGGCTGAGCATGGGAAGGTTGAGGAACACGAACCTATTAAACCGCATCTGAGGGTTGAAATGTCACCCCTGCCTACATCGCTTAACAGGCAGGTCGCGGATCGGTGCCAGTTACATCCAGGAATTGGAACCGCGAATATCGGTTTGACATGTAGGCTAACCGATAGGGAATCACGAAGAGCGCACAGCTAGATCGTGATGTCCGCGACGACTTGCAGAAAGCAAGGATAAAGACTGCGATAGGCAGCCTAACCCATGTATGGAGTCCAACATGTGAACTGGGGAAGGACTGCACAGATGCAAAGGGAGTGTGCTCCCCGATGATGTGCAGACTGACGGAGTCTCCGTAGTAGTCCGAGGCCGGGAAAGCCGGTCACATGGCGAAGGGAGACAGTTTAAGTGGTTTGCTTGGCTTATTAACTGACCTAGTGAGGTGAAGACCTTTGATAATTAGTGAAATGCAAAGCAAACTGGCGACTTGGTCAACAGAAAGTAAAGAACGCAAGTTTGACCGACTTTTAAGACTTATTGCTAACAAGTATTGGCTTAGCGAAGCGGCTCGCATCACACTAGCTTCCAGCGGTGCCCGAACGCCGGGTATAGACGGCATTGACAAACGCAAGATGGAGGAAATGCTTGATCTTGAACTGGAAAGGCTACAACATGAATTACTGACTGGAACCTACAGTCCGCTACCCGCCCGCCGCGTGTATATCCCAAAAGCGAATGGCAAACTCAGACCCCTAGGTATTCCTTGTCTACGAGATCGAATCGTACAACGTGCAATGCTGATGGTCATGGAACCGATATGGGAAAGTGATTTTCATCCCGTATCCTATGGTTTCAGACCAGCACGGAGTGTTCATCATGCAATTCGAACTGTCAAATTGCAATTGCAAGATGGTAGTGAACAAATGAACGCAACCGCCGGTCGCTGGGTTATTGAAGGTGACCTGGCGAGCTACTTCGACACCGTACACCATCGACTACTCATGAAAGCTGTCCGTAAACGAATCTCTGACCAAAGATTTCTTAACTTGCTTTGGAAGATCATAAAGACAGGATGCGTGGATCATGGTTTATTCCGTGCCTCAAGCGAGGGGGTTCCACAAGGCGGAGTCATCTCCCCCCTACTATCCAATATTATGTTACACGAATTCGATCAATGGATGGAAGTGAAATTCCTTAGTAAGAAGGTACGGAAAGATCGTTGGGCATGGAACTTCGGTATTCTGAACCACCGCCCAATCGCCATACGGGAAAATCGGCAATGGAAACCAGCCATTTCATATTGTCGTTATGCGGACGACTTTGTGGTCGTCGTCAAAGGAAATAAAGCACATGCTGAAGAAGTACGTGAAGCATGCCGTGAATTTCTCGAGGATAGACTGAAACTTACGCTGAATATGGAAAAGACAAATATCACACATGTGAATGACGGTTTTGTCTTCCTAGGCCATCGTATCATTCGCAAACGGGGAGCCCGGGGACAAATGCGTCCTGTATCATCCATTCCATGGGAGAAATACCGTCGATTTACTGAGAAATTAGTCAAGCAACTGTCAGGGAACTACGGTATGAACACGATGGATTTGATTGAAATTCTTAACCGGCAACTTGCAGGATGGGCAAACTTCTATCAATACACCGACCACACAGCGACGATATACAGCAAAGTAGATCGCACGGTGTTCTGGAAACTCGGATACTGGCTGGCAAGAAAGTACAAGCGTGGATTCCGAAAGTTGATGCGAATTTATGTCCGTTCCCCTGAAAAAGGTAAGGCAAAAATTTGGGTGCTTAAAGGACCGAATAGTCGAGGTTTCTATGGGGAACTGGCACTCAAAAGACTCATAACCAGTCGCAAAGCTTGGTTCACATGGCGAAGTCCGGCTGAAAATCCATACATTCTACGCCCCGAGAATCCCCGAACAATTGAGTCCTATTATAGCGAAGTCGCCTTTGCTTTGAGCAACACTTAAATGGAGAGCCGGATGCGCTGAGAGGTGCAAGTCCGGTTCGGGAAGGAGAAACAGGGAAATAGTACGACTACGCCCTGTCTCTTACTTCACTCCCTTGCCGCGAAGGGAGACTCTATCTAGCAAGCATCCTAGATCTCTGTACGCGTGAGATTGTAGGCTGGCGGCTTGGTGATCGTATGACCACAGACTTGGTACTTGGTGCGCTAGACGATGCGTATAAAGATAAGAAA
>NZ_JCAIUM010000021.1:0-67319 GCF_059445545.1 Paenibacillus sp. Y568 | reverse complement strand
GGCGATAGCGGAGGGGTTCCACACGTACCCATCCCGAACACGACCGTTAAGTCCTCCAGCGCCGATGGTACTTGGACCGCAGGGTCCTGGGAGAGTAGGACGCCGCCAAGCACAAGAACCACTGTTGATTTCGATCAATGGTGGTTTTTTTTGCGTTTTTTTAAAGATTTAGAATGTGAGACATTAACTACAATTAGGTAATTAATATTTAAATAATTCCTTGTTGCGACGCATTTATTAATTAGAGATGCGATATGTCTAATAGATATGTGATATGAAATTAATGAATATGTTTAATGATTTAACTCTGCGTGTTATCTTTCTTTAATCCTCTTTATCTGCATATTAGGTATGCTAAACTCGTTATGACAGCTGATCCTACATGTGAGCTTGAGTCCAAGGAGATGAACAATGAAATGAAATTATCTGTTTTTACTGTGTCCGTACCGGATTTAACACCACGTGAACTGGGTGCAGCAGCAGCCTCCTCTGGAATAGAGGGAATTGAGTGGCGGTTTAAGGGTATATCAGATGATGCATTAGAGGAATCACCATCTTATTGGCGTCATAATCGGTGTTCCATTGATCCCGAGAAATGGGAAGGGGATATTATAGAATGTGTAGATGTTGCATTAACATATAATTTGAAATCGATTGCCCTCGTACCATATCTAGACTGTAAGGATATATTTGCAACAGAACTAGCCTTTAAGGCTGCTGCTCGCCTAGGTGCGTCTATGGTCAGAGTGGGAGTGCCAGGTTACTATCGAAGTCAGTCGTATCAGGATATATACAAAACAGCCATTCAATATTTATCTCAGGTGCAAGAATACGCTCAACAGTATCAGGTAAAGGCGTTAGTAGAGACACATCACATGACTATTGCTCCTAGTGCGAGCCTAGCCTATCGATTAGTGGAGTCCTTTGATCCTAAACATGTTGGTGTACTTTATGATCCAGGTAATATGGTATTTGAAGGCTATGAGAACTACCGGATGGGGCTTGAACTTTTAGGGCCCTATTTAGCTCATGTACATATGAAGAATGCCATATGGTCCCCAAGGAAGGGAACTAAGCATACGGAGATTGGATATACCCAATGGGAAGGTAAGTGGGCTCCTATGGATCAGGGAATTGTACCGTGGCTCGAAGTTATGCAAGATCTACATGCTGTAGGGTACGATGGATATGTCGGGATAGAGGATTTTAGTGGAATATACGATTCAAAAAATATGCTTCAACATAATGCGGACCTATTTAGGTTGCTACAGAAGCAGTTATAGAGCGAATAATGGAGGGGACTGACTTGGACAAAATAAGAGTAGGAATTATCGGAATAGGAAATATGGGGACATCACATGCTCGGACACTAGCCTCAGGTGCTATCCCCAATGCTATCTTAACAGCTGTTTGTGATATCAAGGTGTCAGCTGAGCAATGGACTCAAGATAACTTACCTGAGTCTGTCCACTGTTGGAGTGATGCTGAACAGATGATGGATTCCGGGACAATAGATGCGATATTAATTGCTACCCCTCATTACAGCCATCCGCAGCTTGCTATTCAGGCTTTTGAACGTGGTCTCCATGTACTCATTGAGAAGCCAGCGGGCGTGTATACTAAA
Source organism: Paenibacillus sp. Y568 (assembly GCF_059445545.1). Classification (NCBI taxonomy): domain Bacteria; kingdom Bacillati; phylum Bacillota; class Bacilli; order Caryophanales; family Paenibacillaceae; genus Paenibacillus; species Paenibacillus sp. Y568. Next base: position 65,695 of record NZ_JCAIUM010000021.1, on the reverse strand, counting down.
CAGGTTCGTGAAATGAATGAAGCAGCTGTAAAGAGTGGTAAAGTATTCAGTATTATGTATAACCAGCGTACCAATCCACTTTATCTGAAGTTAAAGGATATCATTGCTTCAGGAGAGCTTGGAGAAATTCGCCGAACGAACTGGATCATAACCAATTGGTATCGTTCGCAAAGCTATTATGATTCGGGTGGATGGCGTGCTACGTGGAGTGGTGAAGGTGGGGGCGTACTCATTAATCAAGATCCTCATCAGCTTGATCTATGGCAATGGGCTATAGGAATGATGCCAATCAGGGTAAGAGCTTTTTGCTCTTTTGGAAAATATAGAAATATTGAAGTTGAAGATGATGTTACAGCTTATGTTGAATACGCCAATGGGGCTAGTGGAGTCTTTGTAACAACAACAGGTGAAGCACCTGGTACGAATCGGCTAGAAGTGACAGGAGACCGCGGAAAAATTGTGATAGAGGACGGACATATGACATTCTGGCGCTTGAGAGAGCTGGAGAGTGAATTCAATCAGCGTTATAAAGGGGGATTTGGCGAACCCGAACATTGGAAGTGTGATATTCCTATTATGGGTAAAGAGACAGGACATCCTGGGATCATTGAGAATTGGATAGAGGCAATCACAAAGGGCACGGCTCTACTGGCACCTGGGGAGGAAGGAATTAAGGGCTTAAGTCTTTCAAATGCGATGTACTTATCCACATGGTTAGATGACTGGGTTACGTTGCCGATAGATGAAGAGTTATTCCTGGAACAATTACAACAACGAATTAATTCATCCACAGACGAGAAAAAAGGGAATTCGAATAATGATTCTGAAGCTGTGGATATCTCTAAGACGTTTGGTAATTAGAACAGAAGATAGCATAAAGGCTATTTTAACTCACGTACTAAAAAAGGGTACTACTAATAATAGCGTATGTTAAAATTGAACGATTTTAATGAATAGAGCGATTCAGGATTCGGGGGATATATTTTTCTTAGTATGAAAATGAGGAGGAATATCAATGACATCTAAAGATGGGATGTTCTACGCACCTAAAAGTCAGAAGCCACAACCGGTTTGTGGTGTAGGTGAATTCACTATTGCGGCAGTAGCTTTGGATCATGGTCATATTTACGGTATGTGTAACGGATTAATAGAAGCTGGAGCAACGTTAAAGTGGGTCTATGATCCGGATGTTAATAAGGTGAGGGCATTTTGCAAAGCGTTTCCTGATGTAAAGGTAGCCATGACGGAAGATCAGGTATTAGAAGATGATGAAGTGAAATTAGTCGCTAGTGCCGCTATTCCTTCAGAGCGTGGAGCACTAGGGATACGCGTAATGGAGAAAGGTAAAGACTATTTCACAGATAAAGCTCCATTTACGACGTTGGATCAATTAGAAGCAGCGCGTGTTCAAGTAAGTAATACAGGATGCAAGTATATGGTGTATTACAGTGAACGACTACATGTCGAGAGTGCTGTCTATGCGAATCAATTAATCAAGGATGGGGCGATAGGTAGGGTTATTCAAGTGATGGGAACTGGGCCACATCGTTTAAATGCGAAATCTCGTCCTGATTGGTTTTTTAACCACGAGCAATATGGAGGTATTTTATGTGACATTGGTAGTCATCAGATAGAACAGTTTCTTGCTTTTGCGTCTTGCAAGGATGCTAGTGTTTCTTATAGTCAGGTAGGGAATTACAATCATCCGCAATATCCAGAGCTTGAGGACTTCGGCGATGCTATGCTTGTGGGTGATAATGGGGCAACACATTATTTCCGAGTAGATTGGTTTACACCAGAAGGTCTTGGAACCTGGGGAGATGGGCGGACAGTCATTCTAGGAACCGATGGTTATATCGAATTGAGGAAGTATATTGATATAGGAAGAGATCCACAGGGTGATCAAGTGTATTTGGTTAACCATGAAGGGGAACACCATTTTGGAGTCCATGGACAGGTAGGGTATCCCTTTTTCGGGCAGCTAATAAGGGATTGTATGGATCGTACAGAGGTAGCAATGACACAGGAACACGCCTTTAAGGCAGCAGAACTGTGCTTAATTGCGCAAAAGAGGGCCATAATATTACCATCATATTCATTAACATAATGGATCACGAATGCCCAATAACACTGATAAGCCGAGTGCTTACAGTGTTATTTTTTTGAAATGACGAAATTGAATAGAGGTATTAGATCTTCTTAGCCAATGATTCTCCTCAAATGATACAATAGAAGTATGTTTACGAGTTAGGAGGCGGCTTGGTATGCCCTATTCATTACAGTTGAATGAACCATTAAATTTTAATTATCGTTCGGACGAACCTATTTTTGATAATAAAGAGCGAGATAGGTTTCATTCTCATGGCCTCTATGAAGTATATTATTTTCACGAGGGGCACTGTACCTATCTTATTGGTGACCGTGTTTATATTCTTGAGCCTGGTGATTTAATTCTCATGCACGGAATGACCCTACATATGCCGAATCCGTCTCCTGACGTACCTTATATTCGGACGGTCATTCATTTTGAACCATCTATGTTAGAGCAATATTTACAGCGGTCTATGGCCATTACATTAACCCAACCTTTTGAAGAATTACGTAACTGCCGGATTTCTTTATCCCCGTCGCAAAGGCAACAATTTGAAATACTACTTGCGAATATGAATGAAATACATAGGTCGAAGTCGAAATATGATATAGAGAGACTAGTATTGCGGTTAAGTGATTTACTATTTATGATTGCAGGTCTGTGCCAGAACAAGGTGAGAGAAGGACACTTGCGTACTGATAAAGAGAACTATGTACAAAAAATAATTACTTATTTAGAAGAACACTATATGCATGAAGTGGATATGGACCAAATTGCTCAGGAGTTACATTTAAGTAAGCATTATTTAGCTATCCTTTTTAAGGAGATGACTGGAACTACGATCTTTAAGTATCTGTCAGATCGCCGAATTAATCAGGCTAAGTTATTATTCTGGATAGAACCTGAGCGGTCAGTGACGGAGGTAAGCAAGCAATCTGGATTCAAACATCTACCCCACTTCAGTCGTATATTTAAGCAAACGGTAGGCTGTACGCCAGATATGTACCGTTTGAGAATGAGGGAAAAGGCTAGCTCCTCGAACCTAAGGTAATAATGATAGATTGTTGTGATGTAGAGTGGACTGAAAAAGAGTTAACAGTTTTGTTACCGAAGGTTATAGTCTTGCAAGTATAATAATATAGTACAAAATAGGATTAACAGAGTGAGATAGGTTCTACAGAGCAGAAATACGTCACTTTCGTCCTAATCGCGAAAAGAAGTAAGGAGGACATTCATGCGTGGAATAACATGGCTGCGTGCTCTCGTTCTGTTATGTATTGTAATGACCGTTCTAGTCGGGTGTGGGAACTCGGAACCTTTATGGGTATCCTTTGAAGGTGCAGCAAATGAGAAAAGTTTCCCCGTTCCAAAGGAAGCAAATAAGAAAGATCGTTCTGCGGCTAATTCAGAGATGAATGTTATTCATTATTCCTTATCTGGACTTAAGGAAAGCAATGTTTTTCCTGAAGCTTATTTACAAACCATTACAGAGTGGGGTTGGCAAGAGGTTGCAGATGAACAACGTGAGGCTGTTCGCGTGTTCAAAAAGGACAATAAAGTGGTACAGGTTACAGTACATGATGATTTTTTTGTAATTATGGTGCCTAAGGCTACAGATAAATCGGCTATGAGAAGCTTAGATAATAAATAGAAAAGGACCTTTTCCTTAGTGGAAGAAGGTCCTTTTCTTGTTGTAACAACGGATCGTCGTGTTTGATTAAATTGTCACTGTTTATAATAGGAGATATCTTCTGAGTTAAATTTCAACATGCCGTCCTTTTGCGTACGAGGAAGATGGGTGATTGCATATAAACGGGGGATTATAAACCATATATGCCAGAACATTAACCCAAGGACAAATGATAAGGGTGACCAAAAGATAAGAATGGCAAATAGGCAAAATCCTATCCATATGGTGTGTAAATTAACTTTAAGAAATAGTCTATAACTAATATATTGATTAGGCATATAACCCATCCAAGGGAGTTTCATGGAGAATGCCCAACGTTTGCGTAAACGGTATGCTGTAATCAATACAGTTGAGTGAGATATAACATAATGAATCCATACTACAATGGGAAGGGCTAATAAGAAATAGAAGATACTAGTCCAAGAAATAAGAATCATTTCTACAATTGCTGCAAGTATGGGAAGAAGTAAATAAAGCGCGCTCGTTTTCTGGGTAATGGCGACCTTTTTTATAAGTTTGTACTGATAAAGGGTAGCATTAGTCTCCATCTTGTCTGTCATATATTATAACTTTCCCCCTTTGAGGTCATTTATAAGTTATATCGGTTATACTAGAGTTTTTGTAAAGATGTTTTAAGTACAGACACCAAGAAAGATATAGCTGAATACTTATATTAAAACGAACGAGGACCATATAAAGGTTCTATGAAAAGGTTTAAAATAGTAGAAACTGGTTCATACTGATAGGAAAAAGGACAAGGTGGGATGGATGATGGAAGATCATACCGAACACGTCTGTATTATTTGCGGGCAAGGTAAAGAGGAAGGGATAAGTATTTTATCTCAATTTATCTGCGAAGCTTGCGAATCGGAAATGGTGCATACGGATGCGGAGGAAGCGAAGTATCATTATTTTATTCATCAAATGAAGCAAATAAGTATGCAAGTCAATGTATAGTTCATATTTATGAACAAAGGGTAGCTAACATTTATAGCTGCTCTTTTTTTGTTTGTATGGAAGGAGAAGAGATGGGAGAGTCCTGACGTAAAAGATCTGAGACTATTTCTTCTATAGTAATGTTAGCTAACTCATTCTCCATGGCACGTTGTGCTTGAGTGAACCGATGATCAAGTGTATGTTGAATATTTTTGCCAATGGGGCAATTAGGATTGGGCTTATTATGAATCGAGAATAAGGAATCTTGGTGTTCTGATTCAACAGCTAGGTAAACATCTAATAAGGTAATTTGTGAGATGGGTCTAGTGATCACTGCGCCAGCTACACCAGGAGAGGTAATAATAATTCTAGCTTTATTCATCATGCCCATAATGCGGCGTACTACCACTGAATTCGTATTTACACTGCTAGCAATAAACTCAGAGGTTAATTTTTCATTTTTAGATATTTCCAATAAGGATAATATATGAACGGCTACAGAAAGGCGACTGCTGATGGCCATGATGCATTCCTCCACAAACGAAATAGGTATTCTCAATCACAAAATAGGACAAACATAGGATGAATCAGATTTAGTTACATTATAGCATAATGGGATCCAACAGTTATTCCAAGGATGGAGAATTGACATTGAGTCAACCTGTAACTATAATCGTTACAAGTGATGAATAATAAATAACTAAAGGAGTTGTTCCGGTTGAATATTGCAGTGATTGGTGCAAGTGGGCGAATTGGAAGTCGCGTCGTACGAGAAGCCTTAAGTCGAGGTCATGAAGTTACAGCAATTGTACGGAATTCTAATAAGGTTAAAGATTTAGGTGACATTGCTGTGATTGAGAAGGATGTTTTTGAGCTAACGAATGAATTACAAGCATTTGGTGTTGTTGTAAGTGCTTATGGTACGAAACCTGGCGAAGAACATTTACACATAGATGCCAATAAAAAACTAATAGATTTAGCAAGTAAAGCACCTAATACTCGTTTATTGGTTGTTGGTGGTGCAGGAAGTCTATATGTAGATAATCAAGGAACTAGAGTGTTCGACACACCGGAATTCCCCGATATCTATTTACCAACGGCCACAAATCAAGGGAAAGCACTCTCATTATACTTAGCAGATAATATCATTGACTGGACATTTATTAGTCCTGCAGCAGAGATTGAGCCAGGAGAAAGAACGGGTCAGTATCAATCAGGGAAGGATCACCTGCTCGTGAGTAAGGAAGGTAGAAGTTATATTAGTATGGAAGATTATGCAGTCGCTTTATTAGACGAGATTGAACAGCCCAAGCATCGTAAAGAGCGCTTCACAGTGGCGTCCGTATAAACTAAAGATTTCATTATAAGGAATCATCATATATGAGTTGGGTTTGACATGTTTAAAGTTCGTTAGGCTACTAGTGAGTTAACTAAATATAGTGATAGTGGAAAATTCCTATAGTATCGATGTATACTATGGGTTTTTCTGTCTTGAGTTGGGTATTATGAGAATATAGGTATTCCTATGAGATATTCATTAAAACTGAGGTAAGGATAGGCGATATGAATAAATTACGATAAAATAGAGATAGATAGTTTTATATCTAAAATAAATATAACCAAACTGTACAAGTATTACATGAGTTTTAGTGTATTAGATGAGTGAACAGTTAAGGTGACTAAGAAACGGAAAGACTCCGAACTATTAATGAAGCAAGAAAGAGAGTTACTACATCAGTACCATGAATCTGAGGTATCAGGTCGGGAACAAGAGAAAACTCGAGGGAGTCTGTGTGATTTGAATAAGGAAGAGGCACCGCTGTATGAAGCGTTACTTGAATATAAAAGGGCAAAACGAGCCTCATTTCATGTTCCTGGGCACAAAAATGGCCAAGCTTACGCTTCCAGTGGGGGAGCGGGAATACTATCTGAGATGATGGAGATTGATGTTACTGAGATTATAGGAACCGATGATCTTCATCATCCCGAAGGAGTTATTCTTGAGGCACAACAACTGGCGGCGAATTGTTTCGGTGCAGAAGAGAGTTTCTTTCTTGTTGGAGGAAGTACGGTAGGAAACTTAGCCTTGATTCTAACCGTATGTTCTGCCCCAGGTGAGTTATTACTCGTCCAACGTAATGTGCACAAATCGGTATTGCATGGTTTAATGTTGGCTGGAGCGCAGGCTGTATTCTTACAGCCTCAAGTCGATCCTATTAGTGGATTAGCGACAGCCCCTACAGCAGATCAGGTTACCGCAGCATTAGAGAAGTATCCACATACCAAGGGAGTGCTTGTCACCATGCCCAATTATTATGGTATGGGGACGGATATGGCATCGTTGGTAGAAGCATGCCACAGATATGATGTGCCGCTGCTAGTAGATGAGGCCCATGGTGCACATTATGGGCAACATCCATCGCTACCAGCAAGCGCCTTATCCTGTGGAGCAGATGGCGTCGTACAATTGACGCACAAAATGCTGTCGGCACTCACCATGGGCGCTATGCTACATGTGCAGGGCCCACGGCTAGACCGCACGCTGCTACGCCAGCGGCTAGCCATGGTCCAGAGCTCCAGCCCATCATATCCTATGATGGCTTCGCTCGATCTAGCCCGTCGCCTGTTGCACACAGGCGGTGCGGCCATCTTCACGGCGGGGCTCGCCGCCGTGGATGCCTTCAAGCGCGGGCTCGCGGAGCTCCCGCGCTTCGGGCTGCTGCAACCGCAGCAGCCAGCCGGCTTCGCCGCGGCGTATACCTCGCAGGATCCCTTCAAAGCCGTCATTTATGACGGCACAGGGACCCTGAGTGGATATGAGCTTCAGCGCCATTTAGAGGCGCAGGGCTGCATTCCAGAGATGAGCGACGAACGATACGTCGTCTTACTCTTTAGCTTAGGATCCACGATGGAGGATGCTAATCACCTTTTGAGGGCCCTTCAGCATATATCTGTAATAGGGGTAGATACCCACTCAGAAGAGAATACATTGGCCATGAAGAATGCTGTCGAATTTTCCACGTGGAACATTATGAGAAACTCTGTTTCGACACCCATCTCCTTTAATATGAAGCCAGTGTCGTCAGAACAGGTCGAATCAATACCTCTAGAGCAATGTGGAGGGAGGGTAGCAGCCGAGATGATTATTCCGTATCCCCCAGGTATACCATTGTTATATATGGGCGAGAGTATCTCTAAAGATACTCAGGAACGTCTTCTTGTATTATCTCAAGCAGGAGCTAAGTGCCATGCCGCTGCAGACCCCGAATTACACAGTATTATGGTCTTTAAGAAGGACAGAAAGCAGGAAATGCATGAATCTTAAGGGAAAGTTTATTACATTTGAGGGTGGAGATGGATCTGGTAAGACCTCCGTTCTTAGTCAATTAAGTACCTATTTTGAAAGTCGTTCCATACCCCATATGTTTACCCGGGAACCGGGTGGCATTGATATAGCAGAGAAGATTCGTGATGTCATACTAGATACGAAGCATACGAAGATGGATGCACGAACAGAAGCTTTACTGTATGCTGCTGCTCGTCGGCAACATTTAGTGGAAAAGGTAAGACCGTCCCTAGAAGAAGGAATCACGGTTATCTGTGATCGATTTGTCGATAGCAGTCTAGCTTATCAAGGCTACGCACGAGGGTTAGGGATGGAAGAAGTCTGGAGTATTAATCAATTCGCTATTGAGTCTCTTATGCCCGATGTGACATTCTATTTGGACATTAATCCTGAAGTGGGGTTATCACGAATCGCGGCTAGTCAGGAGCGCGAAGTGAATCGACTAGATATGGAAAATATAGATTTTCATCATAAGGTCCGCGAGGGTTACCACATCATTGCGGCACAATACCCGGAGAGAGTGATTACAATTAATGCAGAACAGAGCCTAATTCAAGTCAGAAACGATATTATTTCTAAGATGGAAAAGGGTATTTTAAAGGGTTTTAATGGGTCATTGTCAAATAAGAATAAGTAAGTGATGATATCCGTCATGTTTCGCATTCACATTAAATGGTTCAAAGATGAGAGAAGGTAACTTCACTTAGATCTCTGTTATGGAGTTAAGAAGTATACAGATTAAGAACTCTATTTAGATGAGGAGGAATGCAAGATGAAATTAATCATTGCGATTGTACAAGATAAAGATAGTAACAGACTCTCAGGGGAATTGGTTAAGGCGAACTTTCGTGCAACAAAACTTGCGAGTACAGGAGGATTTCTTCGGGCAGGTAATACAACTTTTATGATTGGGATTGATGATAGTCAGGTTGAGGCTGTTATGAGCGTCATTAATAAGAGTTGTAAGGTTCGAGAGCAATTGGTTACGCCTGTCACTCCAATGAGCGGGACAACAGATTCCTATTTGCCGCTTCCAGTAGAAGTGCAAGTGGGTGGAGCAACCGTATTTGTAATGCCAGTAGAGCGCTTTGAGCATTTCTAGAAAAAGAAGCAATGGTTAACAGCATTAATTGAATCTAATGGGAGTATCATGAAAGCAGGAGATATCCTTTGAAAATAAACCCGGGTTATAGACCTATTAAAAGTGAAGTACCGATTGTAGATAGCGGCGCGAAACCTATTCAACAGAGATCGTTCTCTGATGTTATTCAACAACAGGGACATCAGGCAACACAGGAAGAGCTAGGTCGACGTCTCAAAGAGATCCAAATGCAGGGTGATCGCCTTGCTAGGTCAATGACGATACGTGAGCTAAAGGCCTATCGTGCGATGGTTAAGCGATTCCTTGAAGATACAGTTCGTCGTGGTGTATCGATGAAGGATACCAAAGGCTGGGATCGACGTGGACGTGGAAAACGCTACAAGTTGATAGATGAGGTAGATGCTGCGTTATTAGCCATGGCTGATGAATTATTAGATAGTGAAGAAGGTAAAATAGACCTTTTGCAACAAATGGGCGAAATTCGAGGAATGCTCATTAACTTATGTTTTTAATATGATGGCAACCTTGACAGTATTCACCCAGGAAAAGAGGATTTATGTCTTTTAATGATATTTTAGGCCAGGAAACTGCGAAGCAGATGCTTCAGAATGGTCTACGCAAAGATACTGTTAGTCACGCATACTTATTTAATGGTCCAGCAGGTAGTGGTCAGATGAAGACTGCGCTCGCATTTGCACAAGCATTATTCTGTACGGAGAGTAAAGATGATGCTTGTGGAAATTGTTTGGAATGCCGTAAAGTCGAGCATGGTAATCATCCGGATCTAACTCTAATCAATCCTGACGGAGCTTCCATCAAAATTGACCAGATCCGCGGATTACAGCGGGTCTTTTCCTATCGTTCGGAATCGAAGAATCCGAAGGTATATATTATTGATCAAGCGGATACAATGACGAACCAAGCAGCAAATAGCTTGCTTAAGTTTCTGGAAGAGCCACCAATTCCTGCAGTTGCCATTCTGATTGCAGAGAATGTACAATCCCTACTACCGACGATTCAATCTCGATCTCAACGCGTACCCTTTAGCCCTTTAAGTGAAACCATGATGCTTCAGGTCCTTATTCATGAAGGTTATCCTTCACCGTTAGTTCGCTGTGCGGTGCATCTATCATCTGGATTGGAAGGATGTAGGGAACTTCTTGAGCAGAATTGGTTTGCAGAAATTAGAAACGTAGTGTTACAATTAGGAAAGGAGTCTATGGGCAGAGGCAGCACGTCACTCATTACTGCAGGGACGAAGTTGTTCAAAGCGGGACTCTCAGAGCACCTAGATATTCTCTTTAACCTGTTTCACTTGTGGTTTAAAGATATGCTGCATGTTCAATACGAAAGGCACGAAAGTATCGTTTTCATAGATCAGCTGGAGTATTTGTCATCACAGGCGTATTCACGAAGTTCTGCTCAGTGGATCTCCTATATGGATCTGGCGGCAGAAGGAAAGAAAAAGTTGCGATACAATGTGAATGGACAACTCTGTCTGGAACAGTTTCTAATGGGACTAGAAAGTTAATAGCTGCTAGACTCAGTGCTTCTTTAGGAAACACCAAGATGTGATGGTAGGGGGTTAGTTTTTGTACTGTGTAGTGGGTGTCCGGTTTAAAAAAGCCGGTAAAATCTATTATTTCGATCCATTGGACTTCCCTATTATGAAGGATCATAGCGTTATCGTTGAAACAGCGCGAGGGATCGAATATGGAAAAGTTGTTGTTGGGAAAAAAGAGGTACACGAATCAGATGTGGTCTTACCACTGAAGAAGGTTATTCGTATCGCCAGTGATTCCGACGCTAGCATTGTGGAGGAGAATCAATTGGCAGCAAAAGATGCGTTTGCTACCTGTTTAAATAAAATTCGGGACCACGAACTCAAAATGAAGCTTGTGGACGTAGAATTTACGTTTGACCGAAACAAAATTATTTTTTATTTCACAGCTGAAGGAAGAGTAGATTTCCGAGAGCTTGTTAAAGATCTTGCAAGCATTTTCAGAACAAGAATTGAGCTGAGACAAATTGGCGTAAGAGATGAAGCCAAGATGCTGGGTGGAATTGGCCCATGCGGGCGAATTCTATGTTGTTCATCATGGCTCGGAGATTTCGAGCCAGTATCAATTAAGATGGCAAAAGATCAACGCTTGTCGTTGAATCCGACCAAAATTTCTGGATTATGTGGAAGACTCATGTGTTGCCTCAAGTTTGAGCATGATAACTACGAAAGTGTAAGAGAGGAACTGCCTGCCGTTGGTAAAATGGTGGTCACTGCCTTGGGAGATGGTAAAGTCGTAGGAATTAATGCTAGCAGTCGCAGCGTTCACGTGCAATTGTTCGAATTGGGCAAAGTTAAGGAACTTCCAATGGATGACGTTGTCATCAAGTAGACCAATGAGGTTACTGTTCGGGGTGGAAACATGGAAAAGAAAAATGTATTTCTACGCATGCAGGAAATGGAAGCACAAATGGAACACATGCACAGTGATTTAGGTGAGTTAAAGCTACTTGTTAAAGAACTTCTTGAAGAGAATAATCGACTTATTCTTGAGAATGAGCGGCTTCGGATTATTTTAAAAAGAGAAGCTCAGCTTATGGAAGAAAAAGTTGCATCTGCTACACCGCATCTTCCTCATGAAGTACCAGAAGATGTCGTTGGAGAGGGATATGATAACCTTGCAAGGTTGTATCACGAAGGCTTCCATATTTGTAATGTCTATTATGGGCATTTACGAACAGAAGGCGACTGCCTTTTCTGTCTGTCATTCTTGAATAAATAGCACAAACAAGCCGTAGGAGAAATTGCCTACGGTTTTTTTGAAGCATGGAGCATAATAATTGATGTAAGGATTGGGTATATGAGTATAGATGAAGTTATTCTACAGCCATCAGAACGCCTTGATGATCTATTAACACATGATCTACGGATTATTCAGAGTGATGAAGTATTCAGTTTTTCGATGGATGCCGTTCTGTTAGCCCGTTTCGCAAGCGTTCCGCCAAAAGGACGTATATTAGATTTATGTACCGGGAATGGGGTTATTCCTCTATTGTTAAGTTCCCGAACCCAAGCTTCTATAGAAGGTATTGAAATTCAACCAAGATTGGCTAATATGGCTCGTCGCAGCGTACAACTTAATGGATTAGACGATTCCATTGTAATCAGAGAAGGAGATCTACGTGAGCTATATAAGGAAACGGGCCATGGTGTATATGATGCAATTACAGTGAACCCACCTTATATGCCGATGAATGGCAGCGATATTAAGCTAAATGAACATCAAGCGATAGCCCGTCATGAGATTCATTGTACGCTTGAGGAGGTCATACAAGCTTGCTCTCGTCTAGTGCGAACAGGTGGAAAAGTGAATATGGTGCATAAACCTCAGCGATTGGGTGAACTAATTACATTAATGAGGGAGAATAGACTGGAACCGAAGCGAATTCGTTTTGTTCATTCTCGTGCACATTCCGAGGCTAACATGGTATTAATTGAGGCATTACGAGATGGGAAGCCAGAAGTTCGAATTCTCCCTCCACTGATTGTTTATAATGAGCAAAATGACTATTGCCAGGAGCTAATAGATATTTACTATGGATCAAATGAGATCAAAAGAGGGTGACATATGAGTGTACACAAGCAAAGTAGCTTTCAAGGGGAAGATTCACGGACGTGTGGTGCATTATACCTTGTAGGCACACCGATAGGTAATTTAGAGGACATCACGTTTCGTGCGATTAGAATATTAAAAGAATGCGATATTATTGCAGCTGAAGATACACGTCAGACACGAAAATTATTAACTCATTTTGAAATAACACCACAATTATTCTTTAGTTATCATGAGCACAATAAGGCCGCGAGTGGCCCTGAATTAATTCGGTATATAATAGAAGGAAAAAATTTAGCCTTGGTCAGTGATGCAGGTCTTCCGGCCATTTCTGACCCAGGATCAGACCTGGTGAAGTTAGCCATTGCTGAAGGAATTCCGGTCATTCCTATTCCGGGGGCTAATGCTGCACTATCGGCATTAATTGTATCTGGATTATCTACGGAGCGGTTCACTTTTGCTGGATTCCTACCTCGTGACCGCAAGGATATTCAGATGGTGCTGTCTTCTCTCCAGTATGGACAAGGAACCTTGTTATTCTATGAGTCTCCACACCGTATTGTAAAGACATTGGGATACCTTCTAGATGGACTAGGTAATCGTCAGGTCGTTCTTGCTCGTGAATTGACTAAGAGGTATGAAGAGATTGTTCGGGGTAGTATTGAGGATTGCTTGGTATGGTTAGATGAACATTCACCTATTGGAGAATATGTCATCGTTGTAGAAGGTGCCAGTCAGGAAGAAGAGAAGACACAGAGAGAAGCATGGTGGCAGGAGTTATCTATAGAGGAACATGTGAATCATTACGAAAAAATGGGCGATTCAAAAAAAGATGCGATGAAAAAAACAGCTAATGATCGTGGCGTTTCTAAGCGGGATATTTATAATTCATTGCTTTAAAATCATGTTATAGAAATAAACAAAAAAAATGTCTTCCATAAGCTTTGAGTCAAAGCTAGGAAGACATTAAGGAGATATGAAAAAGGTTTGAATTACTAAATTAATTATTTCTATTATAACCTATTTTTATTAAATTGTCACAGGTACAGGAATTTCGGAAATACATTCGTTGCAAACAATTTTACCTTTGAAATATATTACGTTTTCTGCATTACCACAGAAGATACAAGCTGGTTCATACTTCTTAAGCATGATACGCTCTCCATCAACGTAGATTTCTAAAGCGTCTTTTTCTCCTATACCTAGAGTACGACGCAATTCAATCGGAATAACAACCCGTCCAAGTTCATCTACTTTTCTTACAATTCCTGTTGATTTCATCATAATTATATTTGCTCCTCTCAATTGCTCATCCTAAATGTCACGATTCGACAACATTCTTGTTTTAATGATATTACAATACCAACCTTTCCCAAATTAGTCAACCTATAAATTTTAATAAATTGACGTTGAAATATTGAAAAAGTGTTGATATATAAGATAAAAGGGTTAAGATAAGGGTATTAAATGATTACATCAGTTGTCGATTTAACCATTCATAAATGAACAAAATAGTACATAGTTCGACATTGTTCAACGTTTCCTTTAAATGATGTATCCCACAAAGGAGTGGCAAAATGTTATGATGTGTCCTCTAAATGAAGAAAAGGTATTCAAAGATCCAGTTCATAATTACATTTATGTGCAAGATGTGACAATCTGGCGGTTGATTAATACGCCTGAGTTTCAACGACTACGCCGTATACGTCAATTGGGAACATCCTTTTTCACTTTTCATGGAGCTGAACACAGTCGTTTCTCACATTCATTAGGAGTCTATGAAATTACAAGGCAAATCATTTCATCATTTGAGAGAAATGAATATACAGAATGGCCTAAAGAGGAGAAATTACTAACCCTTTGCGCTGCTTTGCTACATGATGTTGGACATGGTCCCTTTTCCCACTCTATAGAAGAAGCCTTCGATATGAATCATGAGGATTGGACATGTCGCATCGTTCTAGGTGATACAGAAATAAATAATATTCTATTTGAGGTAGATCCTGAGTTACCGACAAAGGTTGCTTCAGTCATTGCAAAAACTTATGATAAACCCATTGTAGTAAATCTCATATCTAGTCCACTTGATGCTGACCGAATGGATTATCTGCTTCGTGACGCATACTATACTGGAGTAAATTACGGTACGATTGATATCGATCGGATTATCAGAATGCTGAGACCCCATCATGAACGAATCGTGGTGAAGGAATCTGGAATGCATGCTGTTGAAGATTATCTTATGTCAAGATACCAAATGTACTGGCAAGTGTATTTTCATCCCGTGACAAGAAGTTCAGAAATTGTATTACGTTTAATCATTCGACGTGCAAAAGAATTATATAATAATGGATATAAATTTGAGTTTATGATGAAGCCATTGATATACTTATTTGAAGATAAATTGAATGTTGAGCAATATTTGAAATTAGATGAGGCTCTCATTCTGACTGTATTTATGCAGTGGGTGACGGAGCAGGATCCTATACTAAGTGAGCTCTGTGAACGATTCATGCATCGTAGACTGTATAAATATGTAGAATTAGATTCGGATAATAATGACATGATTCAAGAGATTCGACAGGCATTTATACAAGCAGGTTTAGATCCGAATTATGACTTTGTTATTGATTTCCCAAGTGATCTTCCCTACGATATATTTCATCCTAGTGATGGAGTGAGTCAGAAACATATTTTATTGTTGGATCGACAAGAAAAATTAAAAGAAATTTCTGAAGTGTCAGAAATTGTAAGATCTATTAGTGGTCTACATCGCGGTAAATGTCACCTATATTATCCTGAACAGAAGTTGAAGGCGGCTTTATCGCTATTTTCTCCTTCTATTGCCCATATTTTTGAAGATTATTGATAAAAGGCTTGAGTTTGTCCAGATTAAGAGGGGGTTATACCATGATGTTGTTCGACACACATACTCATCTTGACGCACCGCAATTCGACGAGGACCGCGAAGAGGTTATTGCACGTGCAGTTAAAAATGGCGTAGGTAAAATGATAAATGTTGGCTTTAATCGGGAGACAATCCCGACGACAATGGCACTAGCTGAGAAATATGATTTTATCTATGCTGCTGTAGGATGGCATCCACAAGATGCCATTACGATGAAAGAAGGGGATCTGGAATGGATCGCGTCCCTGTGTAAACATGAGAAAGTTGTAGCCATTGGTGAAATTGGACTTGATTATTATTGGGATACCTCACCTAAAGATATTCAACAACAAGTACTACGCCAGCAAATTGGACTTGCTCGTGAGATTAACATGCCTATTGTCATTCATAATAGAGATGCACATGAAGATGTGGTAAGAATTTTACGAGAGGAAAAAGCACACGAGGTTGGTGGGGTGATGCACTCCTACTCAGGCAGTTGGGAAACGGCAAAAATGTGTCTTGATATGGGATTTCATTTATCATTTGGTGGGCCCATCACATTTAAAAATGCGAAGCAACCAAAAGAGGTATTAGCCCAGGTTCCAATGGATCGATTATTGATCGAAACAGACTCCCCATATCTTACTCCCCATCCTTATCGTGGGAAGAGAAATGAGTCTGCTCATGTTAGGTTAGTGGCAGAAGCGGCTGCTCAGATTAAAGGGGTTGACATTGAAGAATTAGCCCAAATAACTACCCAAAATGCACTGTCACTATTTGGGATTTGTTAAAAACGAGAGGAAATGTAGCAAAAGAGGAAGAATAAGCGACTAATACTTGTTTTATGATGATATAAAGCGATAATATTACAATATTTTAACTATTTATTCGTATTTTTGTGGTTGATTAGTGCTTTACAACTTGCATGAAAACACGATATTATCTTTTCAGTGATAAGAGTAGATCGTTTTTTGATTGCTTATTATTTTCCTGAACCAGTCTCGCTAAATCTCCAATTGTGTGGAGAACGGGGGAACCAATACGAGCAGAAAAACTGATGAAATATCAGGTGGATGACGTATTTGATTTCTTTTATTGGATCTTTGGGGTGAATTCAAGGGCATCCGCCATGAGCGGTAGACCTAAGATCGGGCGGCTCTCTTTCGTCCAAACCCGACAGCTAACCTCGTAAGCGTTATGAAGAGAGGCAACCTCGTGTATGCAAATTCCGTCTATTCATGATCGGGAAGCCACGAAAGAGTTCCTCTAACTCTTTCTTATGGCTTCTTTTATTTTTGAATAAAGACAATATTGTCATCATACTCTTGTTTAACAGGGGGTGACAATCATCACGAGCAGACTGGTACAGGATGCAGGATACACTTGTGGTTAAGTATCCTGTAAAAATTTAAAATAGTCACGTCAATCGCAGATTACATATATGGTTACATAGACGGCGAGGCTATGAAGGAGGATCGGAAAGTGGGCATTTTGAATGAAGAAACCCATGATTCATCATCATCCAGCATGACTTACGCAACGCGTTGGAAGCATGAATATGTACGTAATATTTCTGTTGTAGCTATTGTTTTAATTGCAATTACCCTGATGGCTCTTTTATTAATCAGCATTCAAACGCGTAAACAAGTATATGTGTCGGTAGACGGTCAGGTTAAAGCCATTGAGACAAATCATACGTTGTTGCGAGAAATGCTTGAGGAAGAAGCCATCATACTAGGACCCAAAGATAAGGTGTCCATGGCATTGAACGGTACAATTAAAGATGGGGATAAGGTTCAAATTCAACGGGCAAGTAAAATTAATGTTACCGTTGATGGTAAATCCCATCCCATACTTACAACGCAGGGTTCGGTGAAAGAGGCTATTCGGGAAATGGGTGTTTCTCTCAACGAATCGGATAAGGTATTTCCTGCACTGACAACTAAAGTTACCAATCAATTGGATATCAAGGTTGTCCGGATTAACAAACAGATTGTAGATCGCGTAGAGGAAGTCCCCTTTCAGGTGATCAAGACTTCAGACCCTACGATTCTAAAAGGAAATGTTAAGGTGGTTCAAAATGGACAGCCAGGTGCCATTGTCCATCATGTCGAGAAGATATTTCAAGATGGTCAGTTTGTCTCGATGAAGGTAGTTGGTAAAGAAGTGCGGAGTACCAGGCAAGATAAGGTTATTGCTGTAGGTACAAAGGTAGAAGCACCTAAGCCAGTCGTAATAGCATCCCCAAAAGTAGTTAAGAAAGAAACCAGCAAGAAGAGCCCTGTTACAAAGGTGAGTCAGAATAACAAGACTAGTAAGGCTGGAGTCGATTTCACATATAAGAAAGTCCTTAAGAATGTTTCTATGACTGCCTATTCTTCTGAAGAACCAGGAATAGGTACGAAGACAGCTTCGGGTACACGCGTTACAGAAGGGCGCACCATTGCGGTTGACCCTAAAGTTATCCCTATTGGGTGGTGGGTGTATATTGAAGGTATTGGCTTCCGTCGTGCAGAAGATACAGGCGGCGCTATAAAAGGGAACAAAATTGACGTGTATTATGATTCCTTACAGAATGCACGTAATTTCGGAAGAAAGTCCGGAAAAACGGTATATGTGATTGGACCGATCAAGCCGGAATTGAACTAAACACGTTTTACAATGGTGTTATAATGCTATACTATTAGGGTCATATGGATGTCATGTTAAAGAAGAGGATAACTCCTCTTCTTTTTGTTGTTATACTGGATTTTGAAGGGAAGAATCATCATGATTAAAGAAATCATTGTCGTGGAAGGTCGCGATGATACTACGGCCATTAAGAGGGCTGTAGAAGCGGACACAATCGAAACAGGCGGTTCAGCAATTAATGCACGTACGATACGGCGTATTGCCCTAGCACAAGAACGTAGAGGTGTTATTATATTTACCGATCCTGATCACGCCGGTGAGCGGATTCGCAAAATTATTGCATCTCGTGTGCAGGGATGTAAGCATGCGTTCATTCCCGAGGTTGATGCCACGCGTAAAGGTGATATTGGTGTAGAGAATGCATCGCCAGAAGCGATCCGTCATGCATTAGCACGGGTTCATACGTCCTATGAAGGGGTGGAGAGCCTGATAGACCTGGAGGACCTTGTACAAGCAGGTCTGATGGTGCACCCTGATGCAGCTGCTCGTAGAATGGCTATGGGTAACATTCTTGGAATTGGGTATTGTAACGGCAAGCAGTTCCTGAAGCGTCTCGCTATATTTCAAATTACGCGTGATGAATTCGTGAGTGCCCTCGCCCAAATTGAAGAGGGAGGTTAAGAATATGAATGAGTTAGACAATATTGCTACACCAAGGCGAACGAAGGATATCATCAGACGTCATGGTTTTTCTTTTAAGAAGAGTCTAGGTCAGAACTTTCTGATTGATCAGAATATTTTAGACAAAATTGTGGATGCAGCTGAGTTGGATCCCACAAAAGGGGCTCTAGAGATTGGCCCAGGGATCGGTGCACTTACTGAGAGGTTGGCACAAACAGCAGGTACGGTAACAGCAGTGGAGATTGACAGACGTCTTATTCCAATATTAGAAGAAGTGTTGGAGCCTTATGAACATGTTCAGGTAGAACAAGCGGATGTACTCGAAGTAGACTTGCCTGATTTGTTTGAGCGGAACTTTAAAGATGTATCTAAGGTCAGCGTAGTAGCTAATCTACCCTATTACGTTACGACACCTATCTTGATGAAACTTCTGGAAGGTAAACTCCCACTTGAGCATATTGTTGTCATGATTCAAAAAGAAGTTGCTATACGTATGGCAGCCTCACCAGGAAGCAAGGATTACGGTAGCCTTAGCATTGCTGTTCAATATTATAGTGAACCAAAGTTGATCTGTACTGTGCCGAACACTGTGTTTATACCCCAACCGAATGTGGATTCTGCCGTCATTCGTCTTACGGTTCGGGAACACCCACCGGTGGATGCAAAGGATGAACTGCATTTCTTTGATGTGGTACATTCATCATTTGCCCAGCGTCGGAAAACTATTTCTAATAACCTGAAGAGCCGATTCTCTCCAACAGGAGGGCGCGAACGTATTGATTCCTTGTTGATCCAAGCAGGTATCGAGCCTTCCCGTCGTGGTGAAACACTCAGTCTTCAGGAATTTGCAACGCTTAGTAATATATTGCTTGAGGCTGGTATTGTATAAGGAATTTAACAAGTTTCAGTGATAAATATGCCGAAAACATGAACCAATAGGGGTGACTGCCCATACCATGGGGTAGGGGTGATGTCTGATGAATTTGGGAGATTTGGTGGTCCGTCAATCGTATGGCGGTGATATTGCATTTCGTATTGAAGATATACAGCAGGATTATGCCATCCTGAAGGGGACGGATTTCCGACTGTTGGCGGATTCCCCCATTAGAGACTTGTTGAAGGTTCCCTATGCACCCGTGAGCGAGAAAACGCAACGTGCCCAAGTGAAGGCGAATGAGTCTTTATCGTCTCTTCAACGCCACCGTGAAGAACAATCTGCTCGAAATCTTTCTCAGACGGGTGGAGATTGGGGCCAAACGAAGGAACCTACCTTCTTCGAAGTACCTGGTAAAGTTCTACATTTGGATGGTGATCCAAATTATCTAAAAAAAAGCCTTCAGGCCTATGAACAACTTCGTGTCCCGGCGGAAGGACACTATGTCAGAGAATCAGGTATGGCGGATGCCCTATATAGACTCCTACCAAAGGTCCAACCAGATATTTTGGTCATTACGGGCCATGATGGCGTATTGAAATATAGGAGAAATCAGGATCTCTATAGTCTGAACAGTTACAAAAATTCACAAAATTTCGTAAATGCTATTCAAGTAGCGCGTCAGTACGATCGCCATTTAGATTCGCTTACGATTATTGCAGGCGCTTGTCAGTCCCACTTTGAAGCATTACTCCAGTCAGGAGCGAACTTTGCTAGTTCACCAGCACGTATTCTAATTCATGCTCTGGACCCAGTGTACGTAGCTGCAAAAGCCTCATTCACGTCGATTAAAGAGATTATCAATATGAATGATGTCCTAGGAAATACGATTAGTGGTACTGAAGGTGTAGGCGGGATTGAATCCCGGGGAAGCTATCGTATAGGTCTACCACGCTTGTATGATCTATCTACGCTTAAAGTAACGCCAGCAGCAATTTAGTCTTTTCAGAACTCTGTTGAAATTAAATAACGACGTACTACACGGTTTAAGACATACAGTAGTTGTCAAAAAAAGAAATAAACCCCGAACAGTCTCCTTAAATTTGGGGTTTATTTGCTGAATTTAGGCGGTTTTTGCAAGTGTTTGTAGGTTCAAAAAAAATTCGTTGACAAGATAATTTTAGTGCTGATATAATTAATGTTTTAAGTTGACAACCTACGAATTATCCGTTATAATGGACAAGGAA
The DNA here is from genome assembly GCF_059445545.1 of Paenibacillus sp. Y568. NCBI lineage: Bacteria > Bacillati > Bacillota > Bacilli > Caryophanales > Paenibacillaceae > Paenibacillus > Paenibacillus sp. Y568. The sequence goes on along the minus strand of NZ_JCAIUM010000021.1, from coordinate 44,592 downwards.
AGAGGTGGTCGTTAGACATGGCTAAAAACGCACTGTTAGATATCAAGCACAGTCTCGATGCTCATGTAGGTCAAAAAATTATGTTACGAGCTAATGGTGGTCGAAGAAAGACTGTTGAGCGAACTGGTGTTTTGGAAGAAACGTACCCTTCTGTTTTTATTGTGAAACTAGATCAAGAACAACAAACTTTTAAACGTGTTTCATACAGTTACGCAGATATTCTTACTGCTTCGGTAGAAGTTACAATTTGCGAGGATAACAGTGAAATGCAGCTTGAGTATATTAAAGCGTAAATTTATTTATAAAGATGAGGCAGTCCTCTTGGAGGATTGCCTTTTTGTTATATTTTGAATTAGAAGAGGTATGTGATCTGCAAAAGGGCTGATGAATGAGAAGTGATCACCCGCGTTATACTAACAGCGACATTTATTTCAATTCATTGAGGGGGATTATACGTGAGCCGTAAAAGACGTAGTGTAATGTCAGATGAACTCAAAAATGAACTTGCAAAGGATTTAGGATTCTATGATACTGTCCAGAAAGATGGATGGGGAGGCATTAGAGCGAAGGATGCAGGAAATATGGTCAAAAGAGCAATTGAATTAGCGGAAAAAGCAGCAGCTAGAAATCCAGATTAGTCAATTTTAAAGCGGAGGTCATCCCCTAGAGGGTTGACCTTCGCTTTTTATATTTCTGAATGATGATACAAAAATCCTGAAAAAGGGATAAACTATTTGAATCTTGGTTAAAGAAAGGTATGATCATCATAATTCAGCATAATCGTAAATGACTTGAATGAGACAGTTTGGTATAATGTGTGAAGTTATTATGAGCGAAAAGGTAAGGGTGGGTGAACGCCTTGAAGATTTATGAGAAAGCACCAGCTAAAATCAATCTAATGCTGGATGTATTACATAAGCGTCCTGATGGTTATCATGAAGTAGAGATGGTAATGACGATGGTTGATTTAGCAGACCGTTTAGAAATGGTGGAATTACCTAGGGATACAATTATTATATCGAGCCAAGCGGGATATATTCCGCTGGATGAGAAGAATCTCGCCTTCCAAGCTGCGAGATTAATTAAGGATCGTTATGATGTAAGAAAAGGCGTTCATATTCATTTAGACAAGAAGATTCCTGTGGCTGCAGGTCTGGCTGGCGGAAGTAGCGATGCAGCAGCTACACTCAGAGGTCTGAATCGACTATGGGGGCTTGATATACCGGTACAAGACTTACAGCGACTAGGTGCGGAACTAGGATCTGATGTACCTTTCTGTGTGACTGGGGGGACAGCCCTTGCTACAGGTAGAGGAGAACTGTTAACACCTATCCCTAATCCGCCGCAATGTTGGGTTATTTTGGCTAAGCCTCCTATCAATGTATCTACACAGGAAGTATATACGCGACTAAAAAGCACTCAGATTAAACAACATCCATCTGCTTCCAACATGATTGCTGCAATTGAGTCGGGGGGATTCCATGAAGTCTGTGGCCAACTTGGGAACGTTCTAGAAGATGTTACATTGAAGTTGCACCCTGAAGTTCAACAATTAAAAGAAGCCATGATGAGGTTGGGTGTAGATGGAACGTTAATGTCTGGTAGTGGTCCTACGGTATTTGGCTTAGTATCTAAGGAATCAAAAGTGCCAAGAATATATAACGGTCTGCGGGGTTTCTGCCGCGAAGTTTACGCTGTGCGACTGTTGACCTAAAAGGATAGACTCTTGTGTAAATACGTATAAAAATGATATATTCAATATATAATATTCGGATTTAGCGAGGAGTATTACGTGAAAAAATTAAAACGAAGCGCACGTTTAGTGGAAATGACTCAATACCTACTGAATAGACCACATACATTAATTCCCCTTACGACATTTGCTGATCGTTATGGAGCAGCTAAATCGTCCATAAGTGAGGACTTGGCCATCATCAAAGAAGTATTTGAAGATGAAGGCATGGGAGAACTTCAGACGTTCGCTGGTGCGACGGGTGGAGTAAGATTTATTCCTAAGGTGACTAAGAAACAGGCTTTACTCTTTGCACAGGACTTATGTGCGCGATTAGAACAGGTGGATCGAATCTTACCTGGTGGATATTTATATATGTCTGATTTACTAGGTGAACCTTCACTTATGAACGAGGCTGGTAAAATTTTTGCAACGGCCTTTTCAGGCAAAGAGATCGATTGTGTGATGACCGTTGAAACCAAAGGGATTCCATTAGCCTATGCTACAGGAGCTCAACTTAATCTTCCGGTTGTCCTTGTTCGTCGTGATCATCAGGTGACGGAGGGTTCTGCGGTAAGTATTAATTATGTCTCGGGTTCGCACAAAAGTATCCATACGATGTCCTTATCACGTCGTGCTTTGAAGGAAAAGTCCAAAGTGCTTATTGTGGATGATTTCATGAAAGCTGGAGGTACGATTCAGGGCATGGTTGATTTATTAGCTGAATTCAATGCCGAGGTAGCTGGTGTTGGTGTCTTGGTTGAATCGGGTTCCGTAGATAGTGAAGAACGATTGCTTCACGACTATGTGTCCCTTGCCACATTAACCGGAGTGGATTTTAAAAGCAAACAAATATTTGTAAGTCCTGGTAATTATTTCGAAAATTAGAGTCGTCTCGAGCTGACGTGCTTTTTGTCGATTTTAGTACGAAAGAAAGCTCATTTAGTAACGAATAACCAAGAAGCTTGTCGAAATATATTTTTATTTCATAAATTCCTGTTTTTAGGATATTTTATTGAGTTAAAAAAAAGGATTTTCGTGTGTTGTGTGGAATTATACACCAAGTCTCTGATGGAAAAAGGTGGTGAACACACACATGCAAATTACGGATGTCAGACTTCGTCGGGTTAATTCTGAAGGAAGAATGAAAGCAATCGCATCCATTACCATTGATAACGAATTTGTTGTTCATGACATTCGGGTTATTGATGGAAATAACGGAATGTTTGTTGCAATGCCAAGCAAACGTACTCCTGATGGAGAATTCCGTGACATTGCCCACCCAATCTCTTCCGGTACTCGGGAGAAGATTCAGTCTGCTGTACTGGCAGAATACGAACGTGCGGCTAATGAAGAAGAAGTGATTGAAGAAGGCGCTTAAGTTACAATATCGGGGTATAAAGAAAAGAGAGCCATTACATGGCTCTCTTTTCTTTTTTCCTAGAATAAGATATATTCAGTAGTGAGTTTATGAGCAGGAGGTTAGACCCTTGAAAAGAATGGCTATAGTTCTTGCTGCAGGTCAGGGCAAGCGGATGAAATCCAAATTATACAAAGTACTTCATCCTGTGTGTGGGAAACCAATGGTAGGACATGTACTTGATACCGTTAAACAGGTCAACAGTGAGCGAGTGATTGTGATTGTTGGACATGGTGCGGAAGCCGTACAATCTTATCTTGGGAACGACGCAGAATATGTGCTTCAACAACAACAGTTAGGAACAGGTCATGCTGTGAAGCAGGCTGCGCCTTTACTTAGAGATGAAACAGGCTCTACGATTGTTATTTGTGGAGACACGCCTCTAGTAACGCCTGAGACGTTGGAAGGGCTGATGCAACTGCATGAGAGTAATAATGCAGCGGCAACCGTATTGGCTGCCCAAATGGATAACCCTAAAGGTTATGGACGTGTTATACGTGGAGAAGACGGTAACGTACTACGGATTGTGGAACAAAAGGATTGCACACCACAAGAAGATGCTGTACGCGAAATTAATACAGGTACGTACTGTTTTGACAATGCTAAACTATTCGCAGCGCTTGAGAAAGTGACGAACCAAAATGCTCAAGCAGAATATTATTTGACAGATGTTATTGGTATTCTGGTGAAGGCTAATGAAACGGTTCTCGGATATATCACGAATGATACTGCTGAATCTATTGGTGTAAATGATCGTCTTGCTCTTTCAGAAGCTGAACAATTTATGAGAGAAAGAATTGCAAAGCGTCATATGTTGAATGGAGTTACGATTATTGATCCTTCTGCAACTGTCATTGGTGCTGATGTCAAGATTGGTTCAGATACAGTTCTACTACCAGGGACTATCATTAAAGGGTATACTGTTATAGGCGAGGACTGCACCATTGGACCTAATAGCGATATAGATTCATCCATTATTGCAAATCATGCCGTCGTCAAGCATTCTGTTCTTGATCACGCTGAGGTAGGTTTGCGTACAATGGTTGGCCCTTTTGCTTATCTGCGTCCAGGATCTAAGCTTGGTGAAGATGTCAAGATTGGCGACTTCGTAGAAGTAAAGAACGCAGTCATTGATAATGGCTCAAAAGTATCTCATCTAAGCTATATTGGTGATGCTACTGTCGGTAAAAATGTCAATGTGGGTTGCGGTGCAATAACTGTTAACTACGATGGGTATAATAAATCTATGACAGAGATTGAAGATGACGCCTTTATTGGAAGTAATGTCAATTTGGTTGCTCCTGTCAAAGTAGGTAAAGGTGCATTTATTGTAGCGGGTTCAACGATAACTCATTCGGTTGGCGAGAATGAAATGGCAATTGCGAGAGAGCGACAGGTGAATAAACCTGGATATGCAGAGAAGATTCGTAATCAAGCCAAAGCAAAGAAGAATAAGGGGAATTAAACCCTTACAGATGTTGAACTTCAATTGGCTAGGTGAACTAATCAGTGTTTAATAACAGACATGAATTCAATGAATCCGCACGGAGGGTTTTTATTTTATGACTTATTGTGATTCCAAACTCAAAATATTTACTTGTAATTCTAATCCAAAGCTGGCTAATCAAATTGCTGATTATATCGGCATTCCTATGGGAGACTCCCATACAACAAGCTTTAGTGATGGCGAAATTCAAGTCAAGTTGTCCGAAAGTGTTCGTGGCTGTCATGTATATATCGTACAGTCCACTTGTGGTCCGGTAAATGATAATCTGATGGAGTTATTGGTGATGGTTGACGCATTGAAACGCGCTTCGGCGAAAAGTATTAATGTCGTTATTCCGTATTATGGATATGCTCGTCAAGACCGTAAGGCTCGTTCCCGTGATCCTATTACTGCAAAGCTTGTTGCTAATCTGATTGAAAAGGCTGGTGCCCATCGCTTAATTACGATGGATTTACATGCCATGCAGATTCAAGGATTCTTTGATATTCCTGTAGATCATATGCTGGGTGTTCCGATTATAGCCCAATACTTCCGTTCGATGCAGATTGAGAATCCTGTTGTGGTATCTCCAGACCATGGCGGCGTAGTCCGTGCAAGAAAATTGGCTGATTTCCTTAATGCGCCGCTTGCGATTATTGATAAGCGTCGTCCTGAGCCTAATGTCAGTGAAGTTATGAATATCATAGGTCATATTGAAGGTAAAACGGCGATATTGATTGATGATATTATCGATACAGCAGGAACCATTGTATTGGGTGCGAATGCACTTATTGAGGGCGGAGCGAAGGAAGTCTATGCATGCTGTACACACCCTGTATTATCGGGACCAGCTATGGAACGACTTGAGAACTCTCCACTGAAAGAAGTTATTGTAACGGATACGATTCCGATTACACATCCTAATCCAAGTAACAAGATTAAGGTGCTTTCAGTAGCTCCTCTGATGGGTGAAGCAATCATTCGTGTTCACGAAGAATTGTCGATTAGTAAACTCTTCGAGATTGAGTAGAATGTAGAACGTAAACAAAGGGTTATACCTCCTCGGTAGAGGAGATATAACCCTTATCGTGCATCCTTTTTTAATATCCTGGTCTCGAAATGAATGTATAATATTGTTGATTATAAAGAGTCCCTTCAATTTCAACAAAGTACTTATCAAAGGATTGAATATTTCCAATGTCCACATGGATACCTCGTTTGAGAACTTGAACGGGAATTCGATATGCGTAGTGTTGCTTGAAATGGCTGAATAGCGTTAGAATCTGACCGAATTCAATCAAGAAAATGTCACCTGCAGTTCTGATATTTGGGTTGTTTGAGTGAGATCATTGTAACAAATAATGTCTTATGGAGGATATAACGATCAATGAAATGGATTGTAGGACTGGGGAACCCAGGTTCCAACTATGATAAGACGCGCCACAATATAGGATTCATGACCCTCGATGCGTTAGCTGCACGTCATGGCATTACATTTGGCCCGAGTAAATGTAAGGCATTGGTGGGTGAAGGGAATATTGCAGGAACGAAGGTGGTCCTCATTAAACCGTTAACCTATATGAATCTTTCCGGTGAGTCTGTGCATGCATTTATGAGCTATTATAAAGCCAATCTGGAAGATCTAATTGTTGTTTATGATGATTTGGATACAGAAGTAGGTAGAATACGGCTTCGATACCAAGGAAGCGCAGGCGGGCATAATGGAATAAAATCCATTATACAACATACGGGGACACAGACATTTAATCGAATCCGCCTAGGAATATCTCGTCCGAATCCAGGCGTTGCTGTTGTAGATTATGTATTATCTCCCTTCGCTAAAAAAGAGAAAGAATATGTCCAACAGATGATAGACCATAGTTGTGATGCGATTGAATATAGTCTCGATCATTCGTATGAGCATACGATGGCCAAGTATAATGGCTAAATGTCTGCGTTGATTCTATCCCAAAAAAAGGATTACAGGGCTAACTTGGAACGAGTCAGGGCATAATGAGGGTATAAACGATCCTCAGGAGGCATAATATGGCTATAAAATACATCTGCCGACATTGTAATTCATTGTTAGGAACGATCGATTCAACGGTGATAACTGAAATGCAACTAGGTTTGCATTCCTTGACCCCTGCAGAACGTCGGGATATAATAGCGTATGATTTAAGTGGTGATGTGACAGTTAAAGTCACTTGTGAATATTGTAATGAAGCGTTAGTAAATCATCCTGAATTGAGCTTGATTTCTAATCCCCTTCAGTAATAAGAGTGAAGCCAAAGACTGATTTCAATGTCTTGACGGCAGATTCACTGCCGTTACATGGCCTTAGCAGTTTGCTGAGGCTTCTTTTGACGATAAGAAAGAAGAGGTTGTAACATACAAGATTAGTAAATTCACTCTTTTGTATGTTTGGCTAAGGTAAAAATAAGAATAACTTGGAAGTAAATCTATCGTTACTAGTAAGTATAAGAGAGGTGCCACTTTTGCTACAAGCACTTATAGAAGCTTTTTCTAAGGACCCTGATTTAAAATCAATTGCTTCCGGAATCACGGTGGGCATGAAAGAACAGCTCATTTCGGGATTATCTGGATCAGCAAGGCAGATCATGATGGCTTCACTGTTTGAAGAGGTAAAACGTCCGTTATTAATTGTGACCCATAATATGTTTTCTGCTCAAAAAATGGCCGAAGATTTGCAGGAAGCACTTTCTCCTGACCAAGTGTTGTTGTATTCTGCCAATGAACTTGTTGCAGCTGAATCTGCCGTTTCTAGTCCAGAAACGCTGGCTCAGCGTATTGATGTTTTAATCAAATGTGCACAAGGATTTACAGGAGTTGTTGTAGCCCCTGTATCTGGTGTGCGTAGACTGTTGCCTGCTCCAGAAGTTATGGCGAATGCACAGATCACAATCCAGTATGGAGGAATATTGCAACTGGATTCTTTTCTGATGCGCATGATTGAAATGGGTTACGAACGTGTTGAACGGGTAGAGAGCAAAGGTGAGATGAGTATTCGCGGTGGTATCATCGACTTCTACCCCATGACGTCATTACTCGCTTATCGGGTTGAACTATTTGATGATGAAATTGACTCTATTCGTACCTTCGATCCAGCAGACCAAAGATCTATTGATAAGGTTAACAAGGTCGTAATTACACCTTGCAAAGAGATCATTGCGGACCATGTAAGGTTAGACAGAGCAGCAAATGCAGTAGCGGTTCTGCTAGAAGCCCAGCTCGATAAAATGGTAGATCGTCAAGCTAAACTTCGACTACAAGAGGAAATAAACCGAGAGATTGAAATGTTACGTGAACATGTTTATTTCCCAGAAATTTATAAATATATTTCCTTGCTTTACCCGGAAAAATGCCATTTGTATGATTATCTGCCGAAGGATACGATCTTGATTCTAGATGAGCCTACAAGATTATTCGAGACGGCTAAGCAACTGGAACGGGACGAATCGGAATGGAATTTACATTTGTTGCAGAATGGCAAGATGTTACCACAAATGCCACTATCGATTGATAATGATGAAGTGTTATATGAACGTCGCTTCCAGACGTTATTTCTCTCCATCTTTTTACGTCAAGTTCCGCACACACAACCTCAAAACATACTGAATATTACTAGTCGCGGAATGCAAGATTTCCATGGACAGATGAATGTTCTGAAGTCTGAAATGGAACGTTGGCATAAGTCTGGCGTCAATGTCATGATGCTGGCCAGTAATGAAGAACGTATGGAACGTATGAGACGTGTTTTATTGGATTACGGAATTGATGAGCCTATTATGCTTCAAGGGAACTTGCAGACCGGATTCGAGCTACCATCGATTCATTTAGCTGTCATTACAGAGGGAGAAATGTTCTCTCAGAAGCAACGCAAGGTCAGAAAGCTAAGTAAAAATATTGATAATGCAGAACGCATCAAAAGTTATACCGAGCTCAAAATTGGCGACTATGTCGTACATCAGAATCACGGGATAGGTAAATACGTAGGTATTGGTACGTTAGATATCAATGGTATTCATAAGGATTATTTGCATATTCTTTATGCCGGAGGCGACAAGTTATCTGTTCCTATTGAGCAAATTGATCTCATTCAAAAGTACGTTGGTTCTGAGGATAAAGAACCGAAGATTTATAAGCTAGGCGGCAATGACTGGGTACGTGTTAAGAACAAAGTCCGATCTACCGTACAGGATATTGCTGATGATCTGATCAAACTATATGCTGAACGTCAATCGACGACAGGGTATGGATTTGAGAAGGATTCCACAGAGCAGCAGGAATTTGAAGAAATGTTTCCCTATGATGAAACTCGAGATCAGATTAGAGCGATTGAGGAGATCAAGAAGGATATGGAACAGGGCCGTCCAATGGACCGCCTACTCTGTGGTGATGTCGGATATGGTAAGACAGAAGTAGCGATTCGAGCTGCATTTAAAGCTGCAATCGAAGGTAAACAAGTCGCTGTGTTAGTTCCAACAACGATATTAGCTCAACAACACTATGAGACATTCAGGGAACGCTTCTCTGGATACCCAATAAATATCCAAGTGCTGAGTCGTTTTCGTTCTCGCAAGGAGCAAAACGAAGCTATCAAGGGGATTCGAGCGGGAACGGTCGATATTATTATTGGTACACATCGATTGTTGTCACAAGATCTTATATTTAAGGACCTTGGCCTTCTTATTGTAGATGAAGAACAAAGATTCGGTGTTACTCACAAAGAGAAACTGAAGAAGTTAAAGACTAATGTGGATGTGCTTACACTAACAGCAACACCAATTCCACGGACACTCCATATGTCGATGCTAGGAGTACGGGACTTGTCCGTTATTGAAACACCACCAGAGAACCGTTTTCCTGTTCAGACCTATGTTGTGGAGCACAGCCAGACGCTTGTAAGAGAAGCTGTGGAACGGGAGCTAGCTCGGGGCGGGCAAGTGTATTATTTATACAATCGAGTACAAGGAATTCAAGAGATGGCCAGCCAGATTTCGGCTCTTGTACCTGATGCTAAAGTCGGTGTAGGACACGGGCAAATGAATGAGTCAGAGCTTGAAAAGACCATTCTTGATTTCTTAGATGGTGAATATGATGTGCTGGTGAGTACAAGTATTATTGAGACGGGTGTAGATATCCCTAACGTAAATACGCTAATTGTACATGATGCTGATAAAATGGGTCTGTCCCAGCTCTATCAGTTAAGAGGACGTGTCGGTCGCTCCAATCGAATTGCTTATGCTTATTTCACATACCAGAAAGACAAGGTGCTAACCGAAGTTGCGGAGAAACGCCTTCAGTCCATTAAGGAGTTTACCGAACTGGGATCAGGATTCAAAATTGCTATGAGAGATCTTTCCATTCGGGGTGCAGGTAACTTGCTTGGAGCGGAGCAACACGGATTTATCGCTTCAGTTGGGTTTGATCTGTATTCGCAGATGCTTGCTGAGGAAATTCAGAAACGAAAGGTAACCGTACTGGGAGAGGAAGCTCCTCCAGAGAAGGTATGGAATACCCTGATCGATATCGCAATAGATGCGTATTTGCCATCTGATTATATTTACGATAGTATTCAAAAGATTGAAATTTATAAAAAGGTAGCTGCAACAGCTTCCTTTGAAGAGGTTTCTGAGATTGAAGACGAGCTCATTGACCGTTTCGGAGAGTTACCTGAAGCTGTAGTGAATTTACTTGCTGTGGCACGATTGAAATTGTACGGTAAAATGTACGGGGTTGAGTCCATTGTTAAGCGTGGAGATGACGTGACACTTAAATTTTACACAGGGCAAGAGAAGGCAGTAAATCATACCCAGCTTGCATCCATTGGAAATTCCTTTCAAAGACGTGTACAATTTGAACAAGAGTCTGTCATGACCATTCGCATCAAAGGCAAGGGATTAGAAGAAAAGCAGCTGTTGGACCTTCTGGAACAATTTCTTGAAGCCATCCGAGAGCCGTTCAAATCGAAAGGGGAACTTCAAGATGTTGTCAAATAGGAAATCGTCGAAAATTGTGTCCGTAACGCTAGTAGGGGTATTGGCGCTATCTTTGTTATCTGCTTGTGGTAAAAGTAGTGACGATGTTGTTGCTACATATAAGGGTGGAGAGATCACACTTGCTGAATATAATATTGAGAAAAATGTACTTACCTTTTTATCACCTCAGTATGAGCAACTAGCAGAAATGGATGAATTCAAAACGTATCTTGTTAATCAACAAGTGGCCTTTGAATATTTGAGTAGCAACGCTACCGATGCATCTAAGACTTCAGGCGAGAAGATATCTGCTGATCAGTTGGCTCAAATGAAGCAACAGGCAGGTGGAGATGAGGCTTTTAAAGGTCTATTGGATGAACAAGATCTGAAGGAAACCGATTTGAAAGGCTATTTGGATCAAGTCATGATCTCGATGGAAGATATGAATAGTAAGGTTACAGATGAAGACGTGAAGAAAGAATACGAAGCTACGAAACAAGATTACACGGTAGCTTCCGTAAGACATGTTCTAATCGGATTAACCGATGCTAACCAGAAAGAGCGTACCAAGGAAGAAGCGTTAAAGATTGCAAAAGATGTGAAGTCCCAGTTAGATAAGGGAGCAGATTTTGCAACGATTGCGAAGAAGTATTCCGAGGATCCAGGCTCTGTTGACAATGGTGGCTTGTATGAGAATACACCAGTGGGTCAGTGGGTAGAAGCATTTAAACAAAGTGCGCTAACTCTTCCGATGAATACCATTAGTGATCCTGTAGAGACCGATTATGGATATCACGTGTTAAAAGTGGAGTCACGTACGGAGACAACCTTTGATAAATTAACGCAAGCTCAAAAGGACACGATCAAAAATTCATTGGGTTCTAAAATGATTGATGACTTTATGAAAAATGACTTGCCAGATATTATTAAAGAGGTGAATTTGCCTAAATCACCTGCAGCAACAACTGATGAGAAAACGACTCCTGAACCTGGACAAGACTCTACGGGTACAGGGACTGATGCAACAAAGACAGACACAACAACACCTGCTACGGATACTAATTCCGGTACTGATACGGGTACAAGCACCGATACAGGTAAGTAATAGGTTAATTCAAGAATGAAGCTGTGTAATTATTATCTGAGCCATATGTATAAGGAACTGGATAGAGTTGAATACTATGGTCAGATATCACACTAATAACGGGGGATTATTTTTCCCTTTTGAAACAGTAGTTGAAAATCTTCTTTTAGAAAGTGGGGCAACATGTGAAATGAAAGCTACTGGAATTGTACGCCGTATTGACGACTTAGGCAGAGTTGTAATCCCGAAAGAAATTAGACGCACCTTACGAATTCGTGAAGGTGATCCGCTTGAAATTTTTGTCGACCGTGATGGTGAAGTAATATTGAAGAAATATTCGCCGATCGGAGAGCTTGGCGATTTCGCTAAGGAATACGCTGAATCATTGTATGAAGGAACAGGACATATCACAATTATCTCGGATAGGGACACTTTCATTACTGTAGCTGGAGGCTCCAAGAAGGAGTATCTAGACAAACAAGTAGGAATACTTATTGAGAATTGTATGGATAGTCGCAAAACGTTGTTGGAAACCAACAATGGAAGCTATGAAATCAGCAAAGACCATCAAGAAGCACTTTCTTCTTATGTCGTAGCACCTATTATTTCAGGTGGTGATCCTATTGGGTCCGTCATTCTTATGAATAAAGATGAATCTGTGAAGATGGGTCAGATGGAAATTAAGATGGCTGAAACAGCTGCTGCCTTTCTAGGCAAGCAAATGGAACAATAATATAGTGTGATCTTCAACCCATTCCCGTTATTCTTTAGTTCCTGATACTCGGAGCAAAGAAGCGGGTTTTTTTTGTTGAAATGAATACATCTTTGAAAGAGGACGGTGCAGCTGTTTCGACTTGTGGAGTTCTTCGCGGTTATAATAGAGTGAACGAACTTAATTATCCGCGCAAGGAAGTGAATGATGAAGGAAGCTAATGTCACGATAGCCTCAAGAATGCTACATGGGGCATTCATTTTAACCTTTGCTAGTGTTCTCTCGAAGTTGATTGGCACATTGCAGAAGATTCCTCTGCAAAATATGGGCGGCGATATCGTATTTGGTATCTATAATACCGTTTATCCATTTTACTTACTGGTTATAACGTTAGCCATAGCTGGTTTTCCCCTTGCGATCTCTAAGTTTGTGGCCGAGAATGATGCTGCAGGTAACTTCAGAGAGAGCAGACGGATATTAAGGTTGTCCTCCATAGTGATAGGCGTATTGGGTATCGTACTTGGCATCTGCACTTATGTAGGTGCTCCACTCATTGCGAGGTGGATTGATAATTCCCACGTCGTATCCGCTATTCGCTACGTTTCGATCGCCTTTTTATTCGTACCCTTGATGTCGTTATTACGAGGATTCTTCCAAGGGCACCAGAATATGATGCCTACGGCGATCTCACAGATTGTGGAGCAAAGCGTACGTGTTACGGTAATGATCCTTCTTCTACTTTATCTAACTTCAAAGCAAGCCGGACCGGAGGATATTGCTGCTGGAGCTCTTTTTGGGTCTACTGCGGGTGGGGCTGCAGGGTTACTAGTGATGTTGGTATATTGGTTTAGATACCGTACAAGAGTAGGCAAGACAACAGGACAAGCAGAATCAGTCACAGGTGTTGAGACGGCTATTATGAGCAGTACAGAGGGTTCTACATTCATGTTGAAAGCGGATGTGTCTCGCTCGGAAAGTTCATGGAGACTTTTTAAAAAAGTTGCGGTTTACGCCATTCCTATTTGCCTTGCATCCTTGGCTGTTCCACTAATGAATTTAGTGGATACCTTTACTGTCCCGCGTCTACTTAAATCAAATGGCATAAATGACGCAGGTGCCATGATTGAATTTGGGGTCTATAATCGTGGTATTCCGCTGGTTCAACTAGTAACCATGGTGGCTACGTCGTTATCTGTTCTTTTCATCCCTGCGTTAGCAGAGGCAAGATTCAAGGGGGATCACCTCTTAGTGCAGAAGCAATGCCGTTTGTCTCTTCGTTGGTTCTGGATTATTGGTCTTGCGGCATCTGTTGGTCTAAGCACGTTGGCTGAACCGATCAATGTGATGTTATATCAAGATGCAACAGGTACAGACACGATACGTTGGATCGCATTTACGGCGGTATTTAGTGCGATTAGTCTGATCTCAGCCTCGTTACTCCAGGGAATTGGTATCGTCAAGGCGCCGGCAGTGAACTTGCTTGTTGGTGCTGCTGTAAAGGTGCTACTCAACTTGCTGCTGGTACCACAGCTTGGTATTACTGGTGCGGCCATCGCTGGCGTAGCCGCAAATTTCTTGGCAGCAGCGCTTAACGTAGCGCTGTTAGTTCGTGGCACCGGTCTGCGCTTAAGCGCCGGTGCACTTCTGGTTAAGCCGGCGGTTATCCTCGCCGGCATGTTCAGTGCCGCCGCTGGTGCCCAGTGGGCGGCGGCAAACGTCCTGTCCGCCATAGGCATCCATTCGGGTCGCTTGAGCGCCGTAGTGGAGAGCCTAGGCGGTGTGACGGCAGGTGCTGTTGTGTTTATTATCTTAGTGGTGCTTACTAAGCTAATAGAAGAGGAAGAGTTACGAATGTTACCTAAGATTGGAAACGGATTAACACGTTTATTACAGAAGTTACACGTGTTACGTTAAGTAATGTACGCTACAATAGTCGATATAGCTTTTGGTGGGTTATTGTAGAGCCCATCTGTCAATGATGGTGAAATAGAGTGGAGGTAGACGTATGAGTTCAACATTAACGGTCGTAGGTCTTGGATCGGGTAATCCTGACCGGTTAACGTTAGGTATTGTGAAGACATTACAAAATGCTTCGAGTGTATACGTTAGAACGAAAGAACATCCTGTTATGTCCGTATTAGAGGAATGGAACTTAGCGTTTCAGTCATTTGACGATATATACGAAACACATGATTCTTTCCCTGAGGTATATAACACGATTGCTAACCAATTAATCGAGAAGGCTATATCAGGCGAGGCAGGTACAGAGATTGTGTATGCTGTGCCAGGTCACCCCATGGTAGCAGAGTCTACGGTGCAGTTGCTTCGAGAACGTTGCACAGAACACAGCATTACATTACAAGTACTAGGCGGAGAGAGTTTTCTGGACGAAGCTTTTACAAGGCTTGGATTTGATCCGATTGAAGGATTTCAGCTATTAGATGCAGCGGGATTGAATAGTACGCTTATACAGCCGCAGTTACATACCTTAATTGGACAAGTCTATGACGTTTACACAGCTTCAGAAGTGAAGCTAAGTCTGATGGACATATATCCCGACGACTATACAATTATTGTGGGTCACGCTTTGGGTGTAGAAGGACAAGAGAATATTCAACATGTACCTCTATATGAGTTAGATCGTGTTGAAGGTTATGGTAATCTTTCGCTAGTATATGTGCCTGGAAGTGATGAAGATCATCTTCGACAACGGACGTTTGCTCGTCTACATGAAATTGTAGGTACTCTACGGAGTCCTGAGGGATGTCCTTGGGATCGAGAACAGACCCATACTTCATTACGCAAAAATCTAATTGAAGAGACCTACGAGGTTCTTGAGACAATCGACGAGGATGACCCTGAGCATATGCAGGAGGAGCTAGGAGACTTATTACTACAAATCTTGCTTCACTCACAAATGGAAGAGGAGAACGGTTCCTTTAACGTCTACGATGTCATTCAAGGACTTAATGATAAGCTGATCTTTCGTCACCCCCATGTATTTGGAGATATCGTAGTGAAAGATGCAGAAGCTGCTCTTCAAAGTTGGGATCAAATGAAAGTGGAAGAGAAAAGTCGAAAAGGTCTAAGCCCGGAAAGTATTTCTGTATTAGATGGCGTTCCCCGAGATCTGCCTGCTCTGATGAAGGCATACAAATTGCAAAAGAAAGCAGCTAAAGTAGGATTTGATTGGGATGATATTGAGGGCGTATTTGCTAAGATAGAAGAAGAGCTAGCAGAATTACGTGAAGCTATTGAACAGGGACAGAGCCATGAAGAGCAAGTGCTAGAGCTTGGGGATCTACTCTTTGCTGCATCTAATGTAGCCCGGTTTATTCATGCGGATCCAGAAGAGGCATTATCGAAGACAAATCACAAATTTGTACAGCGTTTTCAATTTATTGAGGATTATTTGCAATCACAGGGAAGATCTCTTTTAGATAGTAATTTGGAGGAAATGGAAGAGATATGGGGACTTGCTAAAACGCAAATCGCCAAAAAATAGCAAAATTCGAATGAAAATAATAAAAACTATAACAGAAAAGCAGGGATTTGTAACTAAATCAAGAATATCCATATAGTGCAATTTCGGTGTAGTGACGGTATAATAACTCCAAGTCCCATACCGATGTATGACAACTTTTCTATATATATTTAGGAGGAACTAATGATGAACAAGACAGACCTTATTAACAACATTTCAGAAAAAAGCGGATTGACTAAGAAAGATGTTGAATCTGTATTGAATGGTTTTCTAGGTGAAGTAACAGATGCGTTAGCTGGCGGAGATAAAGTACAATTGATCGGTTTCGGTACATTCGAAACTCGCAAACGTGCTGGCCGTACGGGTCGCAATCCTCAAACAGGAAATACAATTGAAATCCCTGAATCAACAGTTCCAGCTTTCAAAGCAGGTAACAAGCTTAAGGAAGCCGTAAAATAGTTATGAGAATTGATAAATTCCTGAAAGTATCAAGGTTAATCAAGCGGCGTACCGTAGCGAAGGATATTTCAGATCAAGGTCGGGTCCTTATCAACGGTCGGGAGTCCAAACCTAGTAGTGCGGTAAAAGTGGGCGATGAGATTACAGTTCAATTCGGCCAGAAATTAGTTACCGTGCGTGTCGAGGGACTTGCTGAGAGCACCCGTAAAGAAGAGGCGACAAGCCTCTACACCTTGGTCAAGGAAGAGCCTATCGCTAGGGATACAGGTTTCGAATAGTAGTAGGACTTAGATTTATCATGGAGCGTTCCTTTCTTAACTGAAGGGGACGTTCTTTCTTTTTGTAAAAAATATACAAAAGGATAAGTTAGATAGATTATATTTGTCAGACTCATGGAGTTCTATTGGACGAATGCTTGCCATAAGCTATCTGTAGAAGGAGGGGTACATGCTATGATTGAGCAAGGAAAGCCGAAAGTGCACGATCTTCATATGCAGAACCGCAGGCAGATTCATATGACAGGCGTTTTGAATGTAGAAAGTTTTGACAGCGAGGAGTTTCTGTTACAGACGGAACTCGGACATTTGACCATCAAGGGTCAGAATTTACATATTAAAAACCTTAGCTTGGAGGAAGGTCTCCTTTCCATCGAAGGGCTAATGCATTCCCTAGTATATCTGGATCCCGGATCCCACCATAGTAAAAATAAAGGAATGCTGGGCAAACTATTTAAATGAATCCCTACGTACAGTGGATTACGCTGTTCTGGATGTTATTCTCAGGGACAGCGATGGGACTGGCTTATGACAGCTACCGGGTGCTGTCCAACCAGTTCCATTTTCCCAAGTGGACCGTCCATTTACTCGATTTAATATACTGGTGTGGAATGGCAGTATTTATATTTAGAATGCTTTATATTAGTAATCATGGAGAATTACGATTTTATGCATTTGTTGGGTTATTTATAGGTGTGTGGGGCTATTTTTTAATCTTAAGTGTTACAACCCAACGATTTGTGGTAATGTTAATAAAGGTAGTGCAATATGTATTATATTTGCTGAAGAGGTTATTCATAGTCGCCATTTGGTGGCCTATTAGAACTCTATATCGATTGGTACTGAGTATATTAGGTATCCTGTGGACCTTGATCATGTTCATTCTCGGGATTGTATTACGGTGTTTACATCCTTTTTGGAGACTACTGAAATGGATGCTTTATCCGGTAATAACGAAATTGAGAATTCCTGAGCTGATCCAGAAAGTGAAGCAGATTTGTGCAAATTTGTGGGATCGTTGGTCCTAAGGAGGGTTCATTCATGGGGAAGTATGCCTCGCAGACAACTAATCAACAATCAACAAAATATGTAGGCGGGCGCAGAAGATTGTCTTTATGGATGCTCTTTATGGTTCTTTTTATGAGTTGGGCAGGATATACTCTATTTAATCAGAACTCACAAATTGCAGAGACCAATGCTGAATTGGTTAAGAAGCAAGCAACCAAGGCGGAATCAGACAAATCTGTACAACAATTAGAATATGAAGTTAACCGATTGCAGGATCCTGAATATATCGGGCAACTGGCACGTAAGGAGTATGGTCTATATAGACCGGAAGAAATTCCAATTCGTCCGGAGGTCTCAAGCCCGTAATATAGGCGCGGATGCAGGTCATTACTCAGTTGACCTTACTTTGCGCATTATGTATAATCAAATCACCACAGCCAAGATTTATAAATTTTGCTGTATATTTTTAAGGGAGGATCATTTTATTCTATGGCAATCGAAGTAGGCACCAAGTTAGAAGGCAAAGTGACAGGCATAACCCATTTTGGAGCATTTGTGGATCTGTCAGGAGGTGTCACAGGTCTCGTTCACATCTCAGAAATCGCTGATAATTATGTTAAGGATGTCAATGATCATTTAAAGATCAATGATGTCGTTACGGTTAAAGTGATCAATGTCGACAAGGACGGCAAGATCGGACTATCCATCAAACAAACTGTTGACAAGCCACCAGAAGCAGCTAGACCACCAAGAAGTCCAAGACCTGAACGTAGCGGTAGTACTGGAGGCAGTACTGGCGGAAGAGAAGGCGGCGGAGAAAGATTTAGTGGCGGAAGAGAAGGTGGCGGCGGTGGCGGTGGTAGTTACAATCGTGAACGGGGCGGGCGTTCGTTTAAGCCTGCTGTCAAAGCTACATTCGAGGATAAAGTGTCACGTTTCCTAAAAGATAGTGAAGAACGGATATCGTCCATCAAGAAAAACACAGAGTCCAAACGTGGCGGACGTGGCGCTAAGCGCATGTAATAGTGAATATCATAAGATAACCGTAGCAGGCGAAAGCCTCTACGGTTTTTTTGTCGTCTGAAATTAATTGCCGACAACTTCCAACTGATTTCCAACTATCTCATGTTTAATCGCTAGACAAAAAGGAAGAGGTCACTACTATTTTCTGAAGAGAAAAATTCATGAAGGTAGTTTTAAAGTGTTGTGTGTTAAGCGATTGAACCACATTCCCGACATTCCGCAACGGAGGCTTTTTTGTCGGAAATTTCTTCTGTGCTTGTCCGCTGTTATGACAAACTTTCTTGATTCACTCACTCTATAATGGGTACCAACAAACAATATTAAGGGTGGTGCCAAAATCATGGAAAAAAGAAATGTAGTAAACTTTCCCGGCGTGCACATGGCAGAAAGAGCTAAATCAGCTTATCAACCGAGTTCATGGATCGCGCGAATGACACAGGGGAGTGTCGTTCGTCGGATAGTACACATTTTTGCGGCAAAGAAATGGATGTTGTTGCTAACATTCATGGGGTTCTTACTAGGAAAGGCCATGATATTGGACGAACTATCGCCTTTTGCATTAGCATTTTTTGCTGTTATTGTATTTATGCGTCGTGACTATCTTCCGATCGTCACGGTGGCTATTATCGCGGGTAGTTTATTTGCACCTTATCCAATACCGATTATCATTGCTGCAGAGTTGTTGATATTCTTTCTTATTCACAAGGGATTAGAGGCCTTTGAACATGCCGAATTATCCTATGCTCCTGTAATGGTATTTGTATCTACCTTTTGCGTAAATCTATTCCATGTTCTACTTGGCCCATCGTTAACCTGGTATGCTCTACTCATGATAGCTTTAGATGCGGTGTTGAGTTTTGTACTTACGATGGTATTTATCCAAGCGATTCCTGTATTCACCTATCGAAAGAAGAACTATCAGCTTAAAAATGAAGAGGTCCTGTGTCTAATTATTTTGTTAGCTTCCGTAATGACCGGCGCAGTAGGTTGGAGCATCTATGCGTTATCCATTGAACATATTTTATCTCGATACTTGATTCTGTTATTCGCACTCGTAGGAGGTGCATCGCTCGGGGCATCCGTTGGTGTCGTGACAGGCCTTATTCTAAGCTTGGCAGATATTACTGCGATCTATCAGATGAGTCTTCTCGCATTTTCTGGGATGTTGGCTGGCATGCTTCGCGAAGGTCACCGAGCTATGGTAGCGCTTGGAATGCTCGTCGGATCATCTATACTTTCTATTTATTTCATAGGGCCGGGTGATGTCTTGAACTCTACTTGGGAGACTTGTACAGCGATTGTACTTTTTATGTTTACACCAAAGACCGTTATTGGCATGATCTCAAAATATGTACCAGGTACGCAGGATCATACGAAGTCTCAACATGAATATGCGAAGCGAGTCCGCGATTTGACTGCAGATCGGGTTACCCAATTCTCACAAGTATTTAGGCAATTATCGCAAAGTTTTGGTCAAGTGTCAGGTGCGGAGGAAGTTAGTAAGCGTACAGAGGAAAAGGATCACTTCATGAATGCTGTCACCGAAGGTACGTGTGCAGGATGCTTCAAGAACCAGCACTGTTGGGACACGAAATTCTATCAAACCTATAAATATATGACGGATATGATGACATCTATAGAAGAGAATCCAGATCTTTCACCAGATAAGCTTCCATCTGATTGGAATAGAGTATGTCATAAGACGGGAGATGTGCTTGCAGTGATGAAGAAGCAGTACCATCTCTATCAACATGATATGCAGTGGAAACGTCAAATATACGATAGTCGTCATTTAGTGTCTGAACAATTATCTGGGGTATCGCAGGTCATGGATGATCTGGCACGAGAAATTAAACGGGAAGGACAAGCCATGTATCAACAGGAAGAGGAGATTAGAGAGGCTCTTGAGAAGATGGGATTATCTATTCATGGAATCGATGTCATTAATCTAGATTCAGGGCAAGTGGAGATTGAGATTGTACATGCTTATACGAGAGGATATGATGAATGTCGCAAAATTATTGCACCACTTCTCTCTAATATTCTAGATGAACATATCGCTGTTATGCAGGAGAAGGCCTCTGACACACGTGATGGACTGGCAACAGTAGTATTCGGATCGGCCAAGACATTTGAGATCATTACAGGAGTTGCTGGAGCTGCTAAGGGAGGAGATGTTTTTTCGGGGGATAGCTTTAGCACAGTGGAGCTGGGTAATGGAACCTTTGCAGTTGCGCTAAGTGATGGTATGGGGAATGGTGAACGTGCGCGACAAGAGAGTAGTACGGCGCTTAATATATTGGAGCAACTTCTGCAATCGGGAATGGATGAGAAGTTAGCTATTAAATCTGTTAATTCGATACTCTTATTGCGATCTCCAGATGAAATATATGCAACTGTGGATATGGCTTTAATTGATCAATATACGGCAGAGACGACATTTATGAAGATAGGATCAACCCCAAGTTTTATAAAAAGAGGACATGAGGTCATTCTTGTCTCTGCTAGTAACCTTCCGATCGGTATCATTCAGGAGATTGAAGTTGATTTAGTTACCGTGCAGCTTCAACCGGACGATATTGTTATTATGATGACGGATGGATTATATGATGCTCCGGGGTACGCCGTGAATAAGGAGCTATGGATGAAGCGTATTATTCAAGAAATTCAAAGTGACGACCCTCAATATATTGCAGATTGTTTATTGGAAAAGGTCATATGTTATCAACAGAACCAAATCCATGATGATATGACAGTCATCGTAGGGAAGGTAGAACGATACCAGCCACAGTGGGCTACATTGCATGTACCTGGGTTGGAGAGAATGGAACGGCCACGCACTGTAAGTTAGTAAGAACACTCCTTGTTTGAATTCTCTCATTTTTGGAAATGATAGAGAGAAGGATAAATAGCCATTGGGAGGGTGATTAATCATGAAGCAAATTTTGTTGATAACAGATGGGTGTTCAAATATGGGAGTTAGTCCAGTTATAGCAGCAGCACATGCGCTAGAAGACGGAATAACTGTCAACGTGGTAGGTGTAATAGACTACGGTACGATTGGAGAGATGGGTAGTTTAGAAATTTCTGAGATTGCCAAGGCCGGCGGAGGAATTAGTCGTATTGTTGGAACTCAGAAGTTGGCTCAAACCATGCAAATGATGACACGTAAGACAGTTGTGCAGACGATACAACAAGCTGTTAATAAAGAATTGAAACATATATTGGCGGGTTCAACGCTAGAAGACCTACCACCTAATCGTCGTTCTCAGGTCGTTGAGGTTGTTGACGAATTGACAGAGACTACACCAATTCAAGTAGCGCTGATCATTGATGCAAGTGCAAGCATGAAGCCAAAGCTAGCTGCTGTAGAGGAAGCTATACGTGATTTAATGTTGAGCTTACAAGCAAGGGAGGGATTTAGTGAGTTAGCTGTTTTTCACTATCCAGGTCGACATAGTGGAGAGGATGCCATTATGAATGTGAGCTGGACTTCGGATCTTGGTAGCTTAAAGTCTCTGTTTAATCGAATTCAAATGAGGGGGACAACTCCAACGGGACCAGCCATCATGAAGGTGATTGATTTCTTTCGTTATGGTACACTAGAAGGACATCAAGCATTGCGGAGGAATTCCGATGAGGGAGAGAGGACACTCGGTGATAACGTCGTCTAATCCCGAATATTCAACGGGTACAGTGATCACTGGGAAATGGCAACACAGCCGGTTTGTGATCCAACGTGTACTTGGAAGCGGGGCTAATGGAACTGTTTATCTCGTTCAGAAAGACGGTTACCAGGAGCGGTTTGCTTTGAAGATGGGGAATGATACACTGGAACTTCAGTCGGAGATCAATGTTCTGACTTCACTACAGACACAACGGAAACGGAAAGATAAGCAGCAAGGCGTAACACATCGTCCCTATTTGTTAGAAGTGGACGATTACTCTGTACGCCATAGAGAGATCCCTTTTTATGTTATGCGTTACGTAGAAGGAAGGCCGTTAAACTGGTTCATCCAAAAACGTGGTAAAGAGTGGATTGGCATTGTGGGGTTAAGGCTCCTAGAGAAGTTACGTGAATTACATCAGTTAGGGTTCGTATTCGGTGACCTAAAACCGGAGAATGTGATGGTATCCGAATACGGAGAAGTCGAGTTAATTGATTACGGTGGTGTTAGTTCTAAAGGCCGAAGTGTGAAGCAATTTACAGAATGGTATGATAGAGGGTATTGGAACGCAGGTACTCGCGGAAGTGATGAAGGGTACGACTTATTTGCCTTTGCCGTACTGTGTATTCATTTGATTCATGGAGATGCCTTGAGAGCTGCTGCTTCTCAGCATCTACCTCAGACGCGTAGCATGTCAGATTTGTTGGGTCTAGTTCAACGAAGCCATAGACTCAAACCATATTCGAGCTGGTTGAATAAAGCGATCCGAGGAGAGTTTGAAGGGTCTGATCAAGCTTCTATTCTTTGGAAGCAACTTATTTATAAACCTGCGCATTCTACTAGCAAACCCCTAAGAAGGACACCTCGATGGTTGAGATATGCATTTACCTTTTCGGTATTATTGTTGTGTTGTGTCGTTTATTTGGCAGTTCGATTTTAAGGGAATACAAACGTTTAAGGCAGAAAAGGAGCATACGGACATGAGAATGCACCTCTTGGTAGAGCATGTGCTTCGCACTGCAGAAGAACAGGGCCTATGGATCCCTAACGATAC
Organism: Paenibacillus sp. Y568; assembly: GCF_059445545.1. Classification (NCBI taxonomy): domain Bacteria; kingdom Bacillati; phylum Bacillota; class Bacilli; order Caryophanales; family Paenibacillaceae; genus Paenibacillus; species Paenibacillus sp. Y568. The sequence continues at coordinate 21,185 of NZ_JCAIUM010000021.1, read as the reverse complement.
CATTATAGTCGCAGTCTCCGGCGGTCCGGACTCTGTGGCTCTTTTGCATATTATGCATGAAATTTCACAACACCATATTCCTTTAAAGCTAATATGCGCTCATGTTCATCACGGATTCCGTGTAGAATCTGATGAAGAGGCTCTGATGGTGAAGAACATCGCAGCCGCATTGGATATTCCTTTCGTTATGGAGGCTGTTGATGTTCCTGCATATATAAAGCAGACTGGAAAGGGTCCAGAAGAAGCAGCACGAGATAAGAGATATGAATTTCTTATTAGAACAGCCCTGAAATTTGGAGCGCGTTCTATCGCGCTTGGTCATCATGCTGACGACCAAGCCGAAACTGTCCTTCTTCATTTATTACGTGGCAGCGGTCCGACGGGACTTGTTGGGATGAAATTTAATAGAACCGTAAAAAATGTGGAACTTATTCGTCCGCTTCTACGTATATACAAAACAGACTTGGTCGACGTATGCGAGAATGAGAAGTTTATGTTCGCTATTGATCCAAGTAATCTAGAAGCAAAGTATAGACGTAACGAGATTCGCTTGGATATACTCCCTTTTTTAGGGCAATATAATGGACAGATTACACAGGCTTTAAACCAATTATCAAGTTTGATGACCGCCGAAGACGATTATATGGAGCAGGCTGCTGAGAAATTGTACCAAGAATCGGTACATACAAGCGATGGAAGGTTCACCTTTGAGGTCCCTTTTTTTACACGGCTACATGTCGCTTTACAACGGAGGTTGATTAAACTAATATTAAATTACATGTCGGTGGACTCTGAGCTCGCCGATTATGTCAAGATCGAAACCCTTCGTGGTGGCATGTCAGAGAAATCTCCTTCGACGTGGAGCCGAGACCTAGGTGGAGGATTCGTCTGTATACGGGAATATGATGTCATTACATTTCAGCCTAAGCCACTTATGCAGAGATTAAGGTATACATATCAACTAAATACAGTTGTTTCTGAACTTATGGTAGGCGAGATTGGGAAGGTCTTGAGAATGACAGTAGTTCCAAGAAATCAGAAGTCATGGTCAAGAGCAGAATTGCATGAAGATGAGGCAGTATTTGACGCCGATCAACTTGTGTTTCCTTTGACCGTGCGATGTAGGCAGGATGGAGATACCATGAAGGTAATGGGATTAAACGGCAGCAAGAAAGTGAAGGATATTCTTATCGACGGTAAGATACCGCCTTCTATACGCTCGCAAATTCCTATGATTCTGGATGGTAATAACTACATGATTTGGATACCGGGTTTACGGCGATCTATTCATGCACCTGTCAATCAGCATACAACTTCTGTTCTTCATATGTCTCTTGAAGATGCATAAGTTCAAGAAATGGTTAATAGTAATGGTCGGTTGAAAACTTTCATAGTTTAACGTAGGGGGTTCAGTAAGTTGCAGAATGATATACTAGAAGTACTCATCAGCGAAGAAGAAATTCGGGAGAAAGTTGCAGAACTCGGAGCTAAGTTAAGTGCCGAATATGCAGATCGTAATCCTTTGGTCATTTGCGTTCTAAAAGGCGCGTTTATTTTCATGGCAGATTTGGTTAAGTCAATAACCGTACACTGCGAACTTGACTTCATGGCAGTATCTAGTTATGGAGCAGCAACTAAATCATCTGGCATTGTTAAGATCATCAAGGATCTAGATGTTCCTGTTGAAGGACGGGATGTATTAATTGTAGAAGATATTATCGACAGCGGACTTACTTTAAGTCATTTAATTGAGATGTTGAATAATCGGAATGCGAAATCTACCCGTGTGGTTACGTTATTTGACAAACCATCTGGTCGTAAGGTAGATTTACAGGCAGATTATGCAGGATTTATAATACCTGACGCATTTGTCGTCGGATATGGTTTGGATTACGCAGAGAAGTACCGGAATCTACCCTATGTCGGGGTATTGAAACCGGAAATATACACATCTTAGTACAGAATTTTCATGGCGTAAGATCATGCATAACTCCTTGTCAGTTGCCTCTATTGAGATAGCCTGACAGGCTATGGTAAAATAACTTAAGTGTCTTGAGAGGAGGTAGGGGATGAATCGGTTCATCCGTAATTCTGGTTTTTATTTGATTCTATTTTTAGTCGTGGTGGGTATTGTACAATTCCTCAGCAATAGTAATGAAGCCGCTGACGCCCCTAAATATAACGAGTTACGCCAGCAGATTAAAGCTAATAATATTGCTGAGATGGAGGCGCAATTTGATAATTACGCCTATCTAGTGACTGGTAAATATAAGAAGGCGCCAGGTGCAGAGAAGTCAGATAGCTTCACGACTTATATTCCTGCTACTGATTTTTCATTGGATGAAGTGACTGAAGCCAGTGCGACAAACGGCTTTGATTTTGATGTGAAGCCTATGAAAGGTCAAAGCATTTGGTTGACCCTGCTTTCATCATTTATTCCGTTGATTCTGATGTTTGTCCTCTTCTTCTTCATATTCAATCAATCGCAAGGCGGCGGTGGCGGCAAAGTGATGAACTTTGGCAAGAGCAAAGCCCGATTATATAATGAAGAGAAGAAGAAAGTTACTTTTGAAGACGTTGCAGGTGCTGATGAAGAGAAACAGGAACTTGTTGAGATCGTTGATTTCTTGAAAGATCCTCGTAAATTCGCAGCAGTTGGTGCACGTATTCCTAAAGGGGTACTGTTAGTAGGTCCTCCAGGAACAGGTAAAACATTGTTAGCCAAGGCAGTTGCAGGCGAAGCGGGAGTACCCTTCTTCAGTATCTCAGGTTCTGACTTTGTCGAAATGTTTGTCGGTGTGGGTGCTTCACGTGTTCGCGATTTGTTTGAGAATGCGAAGAAGAATGCTCCATGTATCATTTTCATTGATGAGATTGATGCTGTAGGTCGTCAACGTGGCGCTGGTCTTGGTGGCGGACATGATGAACGTGAACAGACACTCAACCAATTGCTTGTAGAAATGGACGGTTTTGGTGGTAATGAAGGTATTATTATGATTGCTGCAACAAACCGTGCTGATATATTAGACCCTGCATTGTTACGTCCAGGACGTTTTGACCGTCAAATTACGGTTGATCGACCAGATGTGAAGGGGCGCGAGGCTGTATTGAAAGTACATGCACGTAATAAGCCATTGACTGACGACGTTAGATTAGATGTTATAGCTAAGCGTACAACTGGATTTACAGGAGCTGACTTAGAAAATCTCCTTAATGAATCGGCGTTGATTGCAGCCCGTCGTAATCGTAAGGACATCTCGATGAGCGAAGTAGATGAAGCGATTGATCGTGTTATTGTAGGTACAGAGAAACGTAGTCGTGTCATTAGTGAGCGCGAGAAACGAATCGTTGCTTACCATGAGGCCGGTCATACAATTGCAGGATATTTCTTAGAACATGCGGATATGGTGCATAAGGTTACCATCATTCCTCGTGGTCGTGCGGGTGGATATGTCATCATGCTTCCGAAGGAAGATCGCATGCTTGTTACGAAGAATGAATTGTTAGATAGAGTTACAGGTCTCCTTGCTGGACGTGTGGCAGAAGAAATTTTCATTGGTGAAATTGGTACGGGTGCATATAGTGACTTTCAACAAGCCACAGGTATTGTCCGTAGCATGATTATGGAATACGGAATGAGTGACAAGCTAGGACCTATGCAATTCGGCACATCTCAAGGTCAGGTCTTCCTTGGCCGTGATATTGGACATGAGCAGAATTACAGTGATTCCATTGCGTATGAAATTGATCAAGAAATGCAAAGTTTCACTAACTATTGTTACGAACGTTGTAAGGATTTGTTGATTAAACACTCCAAGGAAATGCACCTAATTGCAAGTACCCTCCTGGAAAGAGAAACTCTGGAAATTGATCAGATTAAACAGCTGATTGACAAAGGATCTATTACAGAAGGCCCAGTTACTGCAGATACTAAATCAACTGCTACTTCTGTAGAAGAAGGAACAGCTAAAGTAGAAACAGTAGGTGATGTTACGGTTCGCATTCTTCCACAGAGCGATGATAACAATTCAACTCCAATGGGGGATATTCCAAACACAACTTCTACCCCTAATACACCGGATTCTGATTCTAGCGATCCAAGTGATTCAGGCAATGAAGGCGGAACACCTCCAGAAAACAAATAAGATAAGGGCATTTCTTATCATACAAGAAACCCATATAACACATTCGGTGTTATATGGGTTTCTTTTTCTTATATCCTGTCTCAGGTTGATTGACAGAGTGAAGATCGTTGTGTAAATTAGTTGTTGAACAGCAAAGGATATCCTTTATTGGACTCGATCACTAAGGATACGAATATATTAGTATGACATGACAACTGTGATTGATAAATTACGGTACATATAGAGGGGGAAATAAGAGTGGAAGCTCTAGCACTTGAGCGTAAAGCAGAACAAAATAGAGAACTACGCGAACAGCTTATGCGTTTAAAGAAGGAACGGAATGCTATTATTTTGGCTCATTACTATCAGCGTGATGAAATACAAGAAGTTGCAGATTTCCGTGGAGACTCATTTCTACTAGCACAAAAGGCAGCTCAAACGGATGCTGAAGTTATTGTGTTTTGTGGTGTTCACTTTATGGGCGAAAGTGCCAAAATCCTCGCACCTAACAAGACTGTATTGATTCCTGATGAGCGGGCGGGTTGCCCCATGGCCGATATGGTCAATGTGGATGGTCTTCGGAAGCTGAAAGCACAGCACCCTAATGCTAAGGTAGTGACTTATATTAATTCTTCTGCAGAGATTAAAGCGGAGACAGATATTTGTTGTACCTCAGCTAATGCGGTCAGAGTGATCCAATCCGTTGACTCGGATGAGATTATATGGGTACCTGATAAAAACTTAGGTCATTATGTGCAACAGCACACAGACAAGAAGTTGATCATCTGGGAAGGTTATTGTAATACACATGATATGTTAACCGTTAAAGATGTATATGAAATGAAAGCCAAATACCCTGACGCTCCCTTCGTTGTTCATCCAGAATGCCGACCAGAAGTGGTTGAATTAGGTGATTTTGTTGGAAGCACAACAGCAATATTGGAGTATTGTAAGAAATCAGATGTGAAACAATTTATTGTGGGTACCGAGGATGGAACAGGATTCCAACTTCGACAGGATAGTCCAGACAAGACATTCCATTTCGCAACTAAATTTCTAGTATGTCCTAATATGAAGGTTAATAATCTTAAAAAATTGGTGAAATGTCTGGAGACGATGAAACCACAGATCTATGTTCCTCCTGCTATTGCCGATAAAGCACGTATTTCCCTAGAGCGCATGTTACAGGTCCAGTAGCATGCGCTACTCTTTCTCTTAAGATAGGTGAACAAGGTTATGATTCCACGGTATTTAGTAGATTTCGATCTTGATGCTCTTCCAAAAGTAAAGACAGATGTTATCGTCATTGGTTCGGGTATTGCCGGATTATTTACAGCCATTAACGTTGGTAAGGATCGTCAAGTATTAATGATTACCAAGAGTGCTTTACTTGAAAGTAACACCCGTTATGCCCAAGGGGGAATTGCTGCTGTTATATCAGAGGATGATTCACCAGCCTTCCACCGGCAGGATACTCTGCTAGCGGGGGCTGGTCTTTGTTCTTCTGCTGCAGTGGATATACTTGTGAATGAAGGACCCTTGGGAGTTAAGGAACTTATTCGTTTAGGAACGGCATTTGATGAGGATAATGGAGAATTAGCCCTTACACAGGAAGGTGCACATAGTCACCGACGTATACTACATGCTAATGGGGATGCGACTGGGTTCGAGATTGTTAGGGCACTATCCGAGCAAGTTATCGAAAATGATAATATTGAAGTATGGGACAATCATTTCGTACTGGATATTCTTACAGAAGAGAATGTATGTATTGGTGTGCTAGTACAAGGTCCAAGAGGACAACGTATTTTTGTACAAGGTGAAGCCACGATTCTTTGTTCTGGAGGAACAGGTCAACTGTATCGGTATACGACTAATCCGGATGTGGCGACAGCTGATGGAGTTGCTATGGCCTATCGTGCAGGAGCTAAGATTAGGGACATGGAGTTTCTTCAGTTTCATCCAACGTCTCTTTGTTACCCGGGAGCTCCTCGATTTTTAATATCGGAAGCTGTACGTGGAGAAGGGGCTATACTGCGTAATATTAAAGGCGAACGTTTCATGAGCAAATACCATGAAATGCTTGAGCTTGCACCCAGAGATATCGTTGCCCGGGCCATTGTTAGTGAAATGGAAGAGACGAAGTCTACCTTCGTCTATTTAGATATTACACATGAAACGTCAGAATTGATTAAGCATCGTTTTCCAACTATTTTTGAGACTTGTATGGTCTATGGTCTAGATATGACAAGTGATTGGATTCCTGTTGCACCAGCTGCACATTATATGATGGGTGGTGTTCAGACCGATCAGAGTGGAGAAAGTAGCATTTCTCGATTGTTTGCATGTGGGGAAGCTTCCTCGACTGGAGTTCATGGTGCTAATCGTTTGGCAAGTAACTCGTTATCAGAAGCGATCGTATTTGGTCGCCGGATTGTGAATCGGATTCGGGAACTTCCTCCATTACATTGGTCAGAAGGCTCACTCGTGGTAGACTATAATCGGGTAGACGTTCCTATGCAAGCGATGATAGAGAGACGATTGAAGTTGCAGAAGGTTATGGTTCGCTATGTCGGTCTACGTCGTGATCAAGATTTGTTAACGAAGGGACTTGAGGATCTACGTCGTCAATTACCTGTTTTTCAGTCAGCGTTATTTAAGAAAGAAGAATTCGAATTTGCAAATATGCTAACGTGTTCGTTACTTATTACGCAGGCAGCCTTGGCGCGTAAAGAAAGCCGGGGTGCGCACTATCGGTCCGATTACCCCGAAAGAGATGATCTGAACTGGCGTAAGCATTTGTTACAGCGACGCGAGCATGGGATAGTGGAGGAAGTTAGTGATGATGTTTAATGGATATAATGAAGACTTGGTGGAATCAATTCGCCATTGGCTAAGAGAAGATATAGGTTCAGGTGATATAACTTCTCTTTCAACAATACCAGTAGGTCATGAATCTAAAGGGATTATTCATGCGAAAGAGAACGGAATAATAGCGGGAATTCCTGTATCAGAGTCAGTGTTTAAAATAGTAGACCCTTCACTTTCCTTTATTTCACACGTACAAGAGGGGGATTCTGTCACGAAGGGAACTGTGCTTGCCGTCGTTGAGGGAAGTACACATAGCATCCTAACAGGAGAGCGCCTTGCTCTTAATTTGTTGCAACGTTTATCGGGTATTGCAACGAAGACACATCAATTTATGGATACGCTAGAGGGGTTACCAACACGACTCGTAGACACACGTAAAACAACACCTGGACATCGTATGCTTGAGAAGTACGCTGTACGAGTAGGTGGTGGTGCGAATCATCGTTTCGGTTTATATGACGCAGTTATGATTAAAGATAACCATATCAAGGGTGCTGGTGGTATTACACAAGCAGTGAGTCGCGCTCGGGCTCATATTCCACATACGATGACTATTGAAGTAGAGGCAGAGAATCTGGAGCAAGTAAATGAAGCGATTCAGGCTGGAGCTGATATTATCATGCTTGATAATATGAGCCATAGTCTCATGCAGCAGGCTGTTGAATTGATCCGAGACCAAGTCCCTCATGTCAAAATAGAGGCATCGGGAAACGTATCTTTAAGTACAATTAGGGGAATTGCTGAATGTGGAGTCGATATCATATCGGTCGGACAGCTTACCTATTCTTTTGAAAGCCTAGATATTAGTTTAGATCTGAATGCTAAGAAGGAGGGCCAGATTTCATGATTCTTGTTGTAGACATAGGAAATACCAATATCGTATTAGGGATTTATCAGAATCGTGAACTGGCTTATCACTTCCGACTTAGTACTACTCGCCAATCTACAATAGATGAGTACGGAGTCATGATCTTTAATTTATTTCGGATGTCTGATATTTCTGTCAAGGATATTGAGGGTGTTATCATATCGTCTGTCGTTCCACCTCTAGTTAATGTTTTTGAAGAAATGTGTCAGAAATTCCTTCATAAAACGCCATTAGTGGTTGGGCCTGGCATTAAGACTGGGTTGAATTTACGTTACGAGAATCCGCGTGAAATCGGCGCCGATCGGATCGTTAACGCTGTGGCTGCTGTAAATCAATATAAAGGTCCGTTAGTGGTTGTTGATTTCGGTACAGCTACAACATTTGACTGTATTGATGATAAGGGTAACTATCTTGGGGGAGCCATTGTCCCTGGTATAGGGATAGCAACGGAAGCCTTATATCAACGAGCATCTAAACTGCCACGAATTGAATTAGAGAAGCCTAAGAAGGTCATCGGTCGTAACACCATTCATGCTATGCAGGCAGGGATTATTTTTGGATATGCCGGCCAAGTGGATGGTATTGTTGAACGTATCAAATTGGAGATGGAAGCTCCGGATCTGAAGGTCGTTGCAACAGGCGGATTAGCTGAGTTAATCGCAAGCGAGACGAGATGTATCCAGGAGATCAATTCTATGCTTACGCTCGAGGGCCTTCGTTTAATTTACGAACGTAATCAATAACAGGCTTATAAGTGGGTAAGAAATAATATATATTTATGATTTAGCAACAAAACACAGACAGGAGGCCATAAGAACATGGATCACAAAAAAGACAGATTAATCCGAGGCACAGCCATGAATGGCCATGTGCGTGCCTTAGTGGTGCGCACAACAAGTCTAGTAGAAGAGCTTCGTCAAAGACACGATACATGGCCAACGGCTACAGCAGCAATGGGTCGGACACTGACAGCGGCAGCTATGATGGGTGCCATGCTTAAAGGTAAAGAAAAAATAAATGTTCAAATCAAGGGTGATGGCCCGATCGGTCAAGTTGTTGCAGAAGCTAATGCACGAGGAGAGGTCAGTGGGTACGTAACGAATCCACATGTTCATTTACCAAGTAATAGTCTAGGTAAACTGGACGTTGCAGGAGCTGTGGGACGTACAGGTTTTGTGAATGTGGCTAAGGATCAGGGGTTAAAAGATATCTATACAGGTAGTACTCCGATTATTTCGGGTGAGATTGCTGAAGATATAACCTATTATTTCGCAGTTTCAGAACAGACACCTTCGGCAGTAGGTTTAGGCGTACTAGTAGGAACAGATAATGCGGTTATGGAAGCAGGTGGATTCATCATTCAGCTCATGCCGGGATTAACTGATGATGAGATTACAGCTATTGACAAAGCGGTTAGTGGTCTTCCCCCAATCACATCATTAATGGATCAAGGGATGGACTTGGAGGAAATGCTTCACCGGCTGCTACCAGATGCGGAAGTATTAGATGAAATGGATCTTCACTTTCACTGTCAATGTTCAAAGGAACGGGTTGAAAAGACACTTATTAGTCTAGGTCAATCTGAAATCGAACAAATCATTGAGGAAGATGGTCAGGCAGAGGTCGTATGTCATTTCTGTAATGAAGCGTACTCTTTCGACAAAGTGGAACTTCAACAAATTCTGAAACAGACCTTGAATTAACGGTATGGATGATGAAGATTAGGAGAAGGGAAAGGACGCTTTGGATTGCCAATGCCATATTAGTCATTATGCTCCTTTCCACGATTTGTCTCATTCTACTTCGTGGTCTTGGACCCATAGATCAGAATCACTCAATGGAAGTAGGAGACATAGCGGTAGCCTATTTTAATAATGAGCCGATTCTCAATGGCGAATGGGAACAAGAATTGAAGCAAAAGTACGGGCAGGAAGTACTTATTCATTTATTAAACCGTAAAGCGGTATTTGAGGAAGCAGAAAAATTAGGTATTTATATCTCATCCGAAGAGGTCACTACTCAAGTAAAGAAAGATATGAGGGGATACGACTCCGAAGAAGCTTATTATCATGAGATGGAGACACAATTAGGCCTTTCACCTGAAGATGTGGAGTCCGAGATGAAATATAAATTAACCTTAGAGCAAATTGCCATCTCTGGTATTGATATCTCAGAGGAGCAGATTGATAGCTATTTCGAAGAGAACAAGGATCAATTTGAGCCTCGTAAACAGTTCCAACTTTCGGCTATTAAGGTTTCCAGCCAAGGAAAAGCTGAGGATGTATTGAATCAGCTCGAACAAGGCTCCGATTTCACAGAAGTGGCAAGTGAATATTCAACAGATGAAAGTAGTCGTAATAAGGGCGGAAGGATTGGAACAGTAGAATCGGATGATCCCTTCTTACCTCAGGAAATGCTGGATGCAGTGGATGCACTTCAAATTAATGATATCGCTGGGCCCTTCCGTTGGGACGAAGATTACGTTGTGATCCAACTAACAGACATTATTGAGGGAGAACAAGAGGATACAGCTACCATTCGTAAATCTATCCATAAATTGCTTGCATTAAATGAAGCCGCGCCACTTACCGAGTTAGAGAAGATACTTAGAGATAAATACGATGTTAGAATAGTGGCTACTAGTGGTCTATAATGTGTCAATAAAATTGCGGGTAACATGGGGATACTTTGATAAATGGCTTGTGGATGTTGCCAGCGAAGTATCCTTTTTTTGGTTGCTCGATATTGACAAGGGATGTAGAGTTTTGATAAGATGGGAATACAAAAACCAACTGAAACACTCGGATATATCGGGAAACATAGACAATGATGGTTAGGCTATCCGTCACGGTTTCCTTATCATACAACTAGATGAATTATATTTAGCATATTATTAGTATAGTTAACCATTATTCTAGGAGGTCTTTATTCATGGCAAAGGTCGTTAATAGTGTAACTGATTTAATTGGAGAAACACCGCTTGTCCGTTTGAACCGTCTAGTTTCTGATGATAGCGCAGAAATCTATCTTAAACTTGAGTACCAGAACCCAGGATCAAGTGTTAAAGATCGTATTGCGATCAGTATCGTTGAAGAAGCTGAGAAAGATGGAACTCTTAAACCGGGTGGAACGATTGTAGAAGCAACTAGTGGGAATACTGGAATTGGGTTAGCAATGGTTGCTGCTGCTAAGGGGTACAAGGCAGTTATCGTTATGCCAGAGACTATGAGTTTGGAGCGTCGCAATTTATTGCGCGCATATGGCGCTGAGCTTGTTCTGACTCCAGGTTCGGAAGGTATGAATGGAGCTGTAACAAAAGCTGAAACCATTGTAAGAGAAAACCCTGGGTATTTCATGGCAGAGCAATTCAAGAATCAAGCGAATGTGAAAATTCACCGTGAAACGACAGGGCCTGAAATCGTTGAAGCGATTGAGTCGATCGGTGGTACGTTAGATGCATTTATTGCTGGAATTGGTACGGGTGGAACAATCTCTGGTGCTGGTGAAGTGTTGAAAAAACAATATCCAGACATTAAAATCTATGCTGTAGAACCTGCTGCTTCGCCAATCTTAGCGGGCGGTAAACCAGGTCCTCATAAGATTCAGGGATTAGGAGCTAACTTCATTCCTGAAATTCTGAACCGAGATATCTATGATGAAATCATTCACGTTGAGAACGACGAAGCGTTTGAAGTAGCACGTCGGGTTGCGACAGAAGAAGGGATTCTATCTGGAATTTCCTCGGGTGCCGCTGTATCTGCTGCTCTTAAAGTAGCTAAACAACTAGGTAAGGGTAAGCGCATTGTTGTTATTATTCCTAGTAACGGTGAACGATACCTTAGCACACCATTGTATAATTTCGAGGGATAATCGTATAATCTAATTGAATAAACTCAATGTGAGACCCTATTGTGCTGTTAAGGACAATGGGGTCTTTTGAAATACAAAGATTTATAGTTTCCATTCATAATCACCGATTCTGCTTGTAACATGTGACCAAAATTTCTTTTCAAACTAGCTATAACTAAAGTATACTGACAAGCAGTTAACATTCCATTAGTAGAGTACCGCGGTAATGATGGTATTATAAAATAAGATGATGCTTCCGAAGCAAGTCTTTTTACGAAGAATAAGTAGTAGGTAACGCTATAAAAAGACTAAGATGATGATTCCGATGCAAGTCTTTTTACGAAGAATAGACAAGAAGTAACGCTATAAAAAGACCTTTAGGAGGGATAAGGTGACAAAACACGTGTTAACTTCACTTGCACAGTGGGAACAATGGTTAACAGAAGGGTGGAGTGTACTTCCTTATCTTGTACGGATGAAGAGTGGGGTATTGCCTCCTTCATGGACACAGGCGTGGGAGGCTGCTTCACCGTATGCTGTAGTTCTTGAGAGTGGTAAGAGTGGGCGTTATACGTACTTAGGCCTTCATCCTGTATCTGTTATTACGGGAAAAGGGAACGAAGCGAGCGTAGTTCATTCCCCTTCTGGTGTGATAGATACGATGGAGGGCGCTCCTTTACAAGTATTAGAGCAATGGATGGCACCTTATCGTTCACCTCAAATGGCTAATGGGGATTATCCGCCTTTCTTGGGGGGATGCTGTGGGTTTCTGGGATACGATGTTGTACGTTCTTTAGAGAAGCTTCCATTATCGGCAGAGGATGAGCCTACATTTCCTGATTACATGTGGATGAGAATGGAAGAAGTATGGATATATGATAATAAGGATCAGGTTGTATACTGTGCAGTTCATATGCCGATAGATGAGAAGAGCGCTAATACATTAGACTCGTTATACAAGGATGCTGTAGCAAGAGCCGCTGGAATGATGGAGTTATGGATCTCCATGAGTACAGACGGGGAGGCGGAGCGCAATAACCGTTTACGTGAATTGGATAAGTTTGAAGAGCAAGAGCGGGTGCAGATAGCGAAAGCTTCCTCTCCAGGGCAGAGGCCAGGAATGACAGCACATTTTTCGCAAGAGTCTTTTGAGCAAGCCGTGCTGAAAATTCAAGAATATATTAGACAAGGAGACGTATTCCAAGTCAATCTATCCCTTCGACAAGAGAAAGAGTTACATTCTTCACCTGAACAAATATATGAGTGGCTACGCATATTAAATCCTTCTCCTTATATGGGATTACTAAGATCACCGGGATTCTCTTTGGTTAGTGGGTCCCCTGAACTGTTGGTAAAGGTGCATGGTGATCAAGTGAGTGCTCGTCCAATCGCAGGTACAAGACGTAGAGGCAATACCATAGAAGAAGATGCAGCGATGGCAGCTGAACTCTACATGAACGAGAAAGAACGTGCAGAGCATATCATGCTAGTCGATCTGGAACGAAATGATATTGGCCGCATAGCAGCCTATGGTTCAGTACACGTTCCTGAACTTATGACAATCGAATACTATTCACATGTGATGCACCTTGTGTCCCAAGTAGAAGGCAGCTTGAGGCCTGGAAAAAGTACATATGAGGTCATTACAGCTCTTTTCCCGGGAGGAACAATTACGGGCGCTCCAAAGATTAGAACGATGGAAATTATTGATGAACTTGAGCCTGTTCGTAGGGGTCCCTATACGGGGTCTATGGGCTGGATTGACTATAATGGTAATATGGAATTAAATATTATTATACGAACATTGGCTGTGCTGGACGGCAAAGGATATATTCAAGCAGGAGCAGGTATTGTCGTTGACTCTGATCCTTATCGTGAATATCGCGAGTGCCATAATAAAGCTAAGGCAATGATAAAGGCAGTGTTATGCAGCGAAGAAGAAGCAGCCGTAAGTAGATAGAATGAACTAGAGAGAGCATTGTTGTCACGTTGGTTCGGAGAGCGGTTGTCAGCACTTCTGTAGTTCAGTTTATATAGCAGCGTACGAGGGGGATGTTCTTATGATATTAGTACTCGATAACTATGATTCTTTTACGTATAACTTGGTTCAGTATTTAGGTGAATTAGGTGAGGAAGTAAAGGTATATCGCAATGATGAGATCGATATTTCAGGGATTAAGGAACTTACACCAGATCATATCTTGATCTCTCCAGGGCCTTGTACACCAAATGAAGCAGGAATTAGTCTTGAAGTTATAACCACATTCAAGGGGATCATTCCAATCTTTGGCGTATGTTTGGGACATCAAGCGATTGGTCAAGCTTTTGGAGGGAAGGTTATACGTGCAGAACGTCTAATGCATGGTAAAACATCTCCGATTCATCATCACGGAACTTCCGTCTTTGAAGGGCTACCCTCACCGTTCACGGCAACTAGATACCATTCATTGCTAGTAGAGCGGGAGAGCTTACCGGAGTGTTTGGAGATTACGGCTGAGACGGAAGAAGGAGAAATCATGGGACTTCGTCACAAGGATTATCCAATCGAAGGTGTGCAATTCCATCCCGAATCTATCATTACCGATCATGGACATCAGATGTTACGGAACTTTTTGAAGCAATCTCAACTAAAAAAAATATGAACTATATAGGATTAAATTTTGGTGTTGTAGATGAGCCGAACGCGCGGGTATCAGTCATGGACCATGGATTTCTGTATGGGATGGGACTGTTCGAGACCTTTCGCACCTACAAGGGTGTACCCTTTTTGTTGGACAAACATCTTAAAAGGCTTGCTGAAGGTTGTTTGGCGCTAGGAATACAATATGAGATCGATCTAGAGGCTACCTCTACATGGATAACCAATGTTATGGTGGCTAATGGATTAGCCGAGGCTTATATTCGATATACGGTTAGTGCGGGTGAAAATGTACTGGGGTTACCTACCACAGATTATCTCAGTCCAAATCACTTTCTTATCGTAAAAGAACTACCCCAAGTGAATTCTGACCTTTATCAGAACGGCAAAGGATTACAAAGATTATACACACGTCGTAATACCCCTGAGGGAACCGTCCGATTTAAGTCGCTACACTACATGAATAATATTTTAGCGAAGCGGGAGCTAATGTCCTACCCTAAAGCATCAAGAAATCAGGCTGAGGGGCTCATGCTGGATGGACAGGATTATGTTGCTGAGGGGATTGTGAGTAACCTATTCTTCGTTCAAAAGGGATCCATCTACACACCTCATGTGAATACGGGCATTTTACCTGGAATTACTAGAGGACTTGTAATGGAACTCTCCATTGAACAAGGTCTGCCCTGTGAAGAAGGCTGGTATACTTGGGCAGATTTGGTGAAGGCCGAGGAAGTATGGATGACTAGCTCTATTCAGGAGCTAATACCTATAACTACACTTCTATTGGAGGATGGCTCTTGCATTACAGTAGGAAAGGGTACCGCTGGACCCATAACAACTAGACTGTTGCAATTATATCGAGAGAAAGCAGGCATTACCAAATGATTATAACAATTCATGAACGTACTTATACTCAAGGGGAAATGGAGTTAAGTCTGGGCCATTCCACCCTTATTATGGGTATATTAAATGTCACACCGGATTCCTTCTCTGATGGTGGCCAATTTACAGATACGGAGCTAGCTGCGCAACATGCCCTTCAAATGATAGAGGACGGCGCGGATATCATTGATATTGGTGGGGAATCGACGCGACCTGGTTTTGAACAAGTTGGTATGGAAGAAGAATTGGCTCGGGTTATCCCTGTCATTGAAGCTATTCATCGCGTAGCTCCCCACATCCCTCTCTCCATAGATACGTACAAAGCAGAAGTAGCACGCCAAGCTATTAAGGCTGGAGCCCATTTTATTAACGATATTTGGAGGGGGATTGGCGATCCTCAAATGTTATCTACAGCGGCAGAACTTTCGGTTCCTATTATTCTGATGCATAACCGCCATGATCGAAACTATAACAGTCTTATTGACAACATGATTGAGGATTTGCAAGAAAGTGTTCAATTAGCGCTTCAAGCAGGTGTGAAAAGGGAAAATATCATTCTGGATCCTGGTATTGGTTTTGCAAAAGATTACGTTGAGAACATGCGCGTAATGGTAGAGCTTGATGCGCTAGTTCAACTAGGATATCCAGTGTTACTCGCTACCTCTCGCAAGAAATTTATTCGGACGGCATTGAATCTACCTGTAGATGATGTCATTGAAGGAACAGCAGCAACGGTAGCCTTCGGTATTGCACAAGGCTGTCAAATTGTAAGAGTTCATGATGTATCTTCTATAAAGAGAACAGTTCAGATGTGCGATGCGATGGTATATGGATCCATTCGTAGAGAATAATGTGGTTTTAAAAATAGCGTGTATGTAGATAGGTGGTAATGAAAAATGGATAAAATGGTATTACACCGCATGGAGTATTACGGATATCATGGTGTTTTTGAAGAAGAAAGAAAACTCGGGCAACGTTACTATATTGATCTAGAACTGCAAATGGACCTCCGGGATGCGGGAGAACAAGACGATTTAACAAAAACCGTAAATTACGCAGAGATTCATTATCTTGTAAAAGATATCGTAGAGACCAAATCGTTCCAATTAATCGAAGCTTTAGGAGAAAATATTGCATACTCGTTATTAGACACTTATACTAGTATCAATGCCTTAACGGTCAAAGTGACCAAACCGCATCCCCCATTTGACATCCATTTTCAAGGGGTTACGGTGGAGCTGTTCAGAACAAGAAAGTGAGAGTTAATGATGAAGTTACATTCCACCTCTGAGTCATCAGAGGCTTATATTGCATTAGGGGCTAATTTAGGTGACCGTGAAGGAACCTTGCTGGAGGCTATAACTCGTCTTCATGCACATCCACAGATTCATGTACTCCGATGTTCAGATCTATATGAGACAGAGCCTGTTGGCTATATAGACCAACCTTACTTTCTTAATATGGTGGTAGCTGTAAGCACAGATCTAGCTCCTCACGTTCTTCTGAAAGTCATGCAGGGGATTGAACAAGAACTTGGCCGCGTGCGTCATATTCATTGGGGACCACGTACGGTAGATTTGGATCTTCTATGGATGGAAGGGAAGATTGAGAATACGCTAGAGCTCATTCTGCCTCACCCTCGGATGGAGGATCGAGCATTTGTCCTTGTTCCTATGCATGATATTGTACCCTGTGATGAAAATTCTGGTTTATATATTGTAATTAAGACAGCACTTGAGAGACTGACCGGAAAGGAAGGGATACAACAATGGAGAACTTGCAACTGGCAGCCCGAATCCGAGCTTTCAGAAAACTAAAGGGATATACCCAACAAGAACTAGCTTCTAAGATGGGGATATCACTTGCCGTTTTAGGAGAAATTGAACGAGGTAATCGTCACGTAGAAGATCAAATTTTAAATAAAATTGCAGAGGTATTGGAAATTTCAATTCCTGAGCTAATGAATATATCTTATTAGATAAGAAATAATTATATGAAATTAAGAATGGGTGCTATAAAAACTTAAGAATATGCTTTCGATGCTGGTTTTTATCGAAGTGCATCAAGGAAGTAGCGCTAATAAAAACTTAAGATTATGCTTTCGCTGCTAGTTTTTATCGAAGTACATCAAGGAAGTAGCGCTAATAAAAACTTGGAGGTGATTATCACATGCTTAAGATAGGCGATATTGAAATGAAGAACCAAGTCGTGCTTGCTCCTATGGCGGGTGTATGTAACCCCGCATTTCGTTTGATTGCGAAGGAGTTTGGAGCGGGCTTGGTGTGTGCAGAAATGGTCAGTGGTAAAGCTATCGTCCATGGTAATAAACGTACGCAAGAAATGCTTTTTGTTGATGAACGTGAGAAGCCACTAAGTTTACAGATATTTGGGGGAGACCGGAACTCTCTTATTGAAGCAGCCAAAGTTGTAGATCGTGAGACAAACGCTGATATCATTGATATTAATATGGGGTGTCCTGCTCCGAAAGTGACCAAAGTTGATGCAGGCGCTCGTTGGCTTCTTGATCCGAATAAAATTTATGAAATGGTGTCTGCTGTTGTAGATGCTGTAGACAAGCCTGTCACTGTAAAGATGCGTACAGGTTGGGATAGTGATCATATCTACGCTATAGAGAATGCCAAGGCGGTCGAACGTGCTGGTGGCAAAGCAGTTAGTGTGCATGGTAGAACAAGAGAACAACTTTATACGGGTCAAGCAGACTGGAATATTATTAAAGAAGTCAAACAATCTGTTGGCATACCTGTTATTGGTAACGGGGATGTTGTTACACCCGAGGATGCGCGTCGGATGTTGGAGTTGACTGGATGCGATGGCGTTATGATTGGTCGAGGGGCGCTAGGTAATCCTTGGATGTTATACCGTACGATTCAGTATTTGCAGACAGGAGAACTTGTTGCGGATCCAAGTGCTGAAGAGAAAATTAAAATTGCTATCCTTCACATGGATCGCTTGGTTGCAATGAGAGGTGAGCACATAGCTGTTCGTGAAATGCGTAAACACCTAGCATGGTATTTGAAGGGCTTAAGAGGTTCTGCTCGAATTAAAGACGAAATCATGGAAGAGACCAGACGAGATGAAATGGTGAAAATTCTTGAAGATTTCGTCGCAGGATTGGATAAAGAAGAAGAGACAAATGACGATTTATCTGCTGTGATAGCTTCTGTTCAGTAATTGGAAATAGCATGCGAGGGAACTGCATTGACTTTTTGAAATGGTTACCATATACTTTTTCAGTATAAATTCGACTCAATGGTTAATCTCGACAGCAGAGGATTGTTCTGATTCCTCAAGATTTGCATATAGTGGTTTTCATAAGTATAGGTAATCTTTCTAAATTATTCACATGACAGGAGAATCGGTTAATGGGCGATAAAGAAGTCATTCTTACACAAGAAGGTCTCAAGAAGTTAGAGGATGAGCTGGAGCATCTCAAATCCGTGAAACGCCGTGAGGTTGCGGAACGGATAAAAGTTGCCATTGGTTATGGCGATATTAGCGAGAACTCCGAATATGAAGATGCCAAGAATGAACAAGCTTTTATTGAAGGGCGCGTTATTACTCTTGAGAAGTTGTTACGTAATGCTCGCATTATTAACAATGACGACATTAATACGGACTCTGTAGGTGTAGGTGCTACGGTGACTGTAGAAGATGTAGAGTTTGGAGATACAGTGGAGTACCTAATTGTAGGTACAGCTGAGTCTGATCCGCTAAACAACAAAATATCGAATGAAAGCCCGGTAGGTAAAGCCATTCTTGGTAAACAACGGGGTGCCATTGTTGATGTTACTGTTCCAGCAGGTGTTATTCAATATAAGATTATTGATATTAAAAAGTAAGGTATAATGAGTGAAGATTGTTTAAAAGGCTTCCTAATGGGAAGCCTTTTTTAAAGATATAAGTAAGATGTAAGTTTCACCCTTTTTAACTATATTTCTCACAGAGCAGATACCACCGCCTTATAAGGCTGGTGATGGTGTTTCTCTTGAATATATATAAATGACAGATGACATACCTTTGATAAGTTAAGTAGTTAAGAAGCACAATGGTTAAATCGCAAGGGATACTAAGGAGATGAAGTTGCATGTCGGAAGAGATAATCAATCAGGAGAACGAACTCAGTGAATTGCTACAGATTCGTCGCAACAAATTGGACGAGCTACGCGGAATGGGTATAGATCCATTTGGTAAAAAATACGACAGAACACATAATGCAGGCGAACTTGTATCAAAGTATGATCCGTTTACTCATGATGAATTAGAAGAAATGGCAGTTCCGGTTAGTGTTGCAGGCCGTATTATGGCTAAACGTGGCATGGGTAAGGCTATTTTTGCTCAAATTCAGGACCTAAGTGGAAAAATACAAATATATGTGCGTCAGGATTCTGTTCCTGAAGTGAAATTTAGCGCATTCCGCTTACTTGATCTAGGAGACATTATTGGTGTAACAGGTCTTATGTTTAAAACAAAGACTGGAGAAACAACAATCAAAGTTGATGATGTAGAGATTCTTTCTAAGTCACTTTACCCACTACCTGATAAATACCATGGTCTTAAGGATGTTGAGCTTCGTTACCGTCAACGTTATGTTGATCTGATGATTAATCCAGAAGTACAACAGACATTCATAATGCGTTCAAAAATTATTCAATCCATGCGTCGTTACTTAGATTCACTCGGATATTTGGAAGTGGAGACACCTACATTGCACTCCATCGCTGGTGGTGCTGCTGCGAAACCTTTTACAACACATCACAATGCACTTGATATGGATCTATATATGCGTATTGCAATAGAGCTTCACTTGAAACGTCTAATCGTTGGTGGACTTGAAAAGGTGTACGAAATTGGACGTGTGTATCGAAATGAAGGTATTTCGACTCGTCACAATCCGGAATTTACGATGATAGAACTGTATGAGGCTTATGCGGACTATAAAGATATCATGAATTTGACTGAAACAATGGTCGCTCATATAGCTAAAGAAGTTCTGGGTACAACAGTTATTGACTATCAAGGTGTAGAAGTCGATTTAACACCATCATGGCGTCGAGTATCTATGGTTGATGCTGTCAAGGAAGTAACGGGTGTAGACTTTAGTGTTCATATGACAGATGAAGAAGCACGTAATTTGGCAAAAGAACACAAGGTTCCTGTGGAAGCACATAATAAGTTTGGTCATATCTTAAATGCTTTCTTTGAACAGTTCGTAGAAGAGACTTTAATTCAACCAACATTTATTACTGGACATCCTGTAGAGATCTCGCCGCTTGCGAAGCGTAACGAAGAAGATCCACGCTTTACAGATCGGTTTGAGTTATTTGTTGTTGCAAGAGAACATGCGAATGCATTTACGGAGTTGAATGATCCGATTGATCAACGTCAACGTTTTGAATCGCAACTGGTGGAACGTGAACAAGGTAATGATGAAGCACATGAAATGGATGATGACTTTATCCGTGCACTGGAATATGGTATGCCACCAACAGGTGGACTTGGTATTGGTATAGATCGATTAGTAATGTTACTTACCAATTCAGCATCTATTCGTGACGTTCTTCTTTTCCCTCATATGCGTACACAAAAGGAAAAATAAGAACGACTCAGTCATTGGTTTATCAAAGTAAATAGATACAAGTTCCGGCTTAGTTTCCTTATTGGAGATTAAGCCGGATTCTTGTTTAAAGTGAAGATTGAAATATATAAAATTTAATCATTAAAAAAGTGTTGCAATCATTATTCGTACATGATATATTATTAGTCCGGCCAATAAATAATACATTTATTGAATCGGCAAGCCAAACTTAAATGAAACGTAAACGAAAATAAAGCTTGCATAAACGAACCGGACATGATATGATATAGAAGTTGTCGCCGAGAACAACTGGTAACAACAAAATGAACAAATTGGTCTTTGAAAACTGAACAA
>NZ_JCAIUM010000020.1:0-78496 GCF_059445545.1 Paenibacillus sp. Y568 | reverse complement strand
TTCCGTATACTTTGTAAACTTCTGTCCTTTTGTAGCCATGAAAAAATCCCCTCCGATCAACAGTGTTAAGTCCATAATATCATGAACTCTTTTTTCACTGTCTACCGTAAGGGGATAATACCACTTTTATTTATCCGAATATACTCTTTTTATCTTATGATCGTCAAGCTCCGTTATTTCTAGGACCTCCATACAGAACATGGAACAGTGCACAAATCTAAAGCACCTGAACATCTTTAATTGCAAGAGCCAGGCGCTTTGGATTTGAACTGTCCGTCTACTTTACTCTAATACATTGGCAATAACCTGAACGCTCTCCGCTCGATTTGTTACACCTTGTGGGTTAAATTGATTACTTCCGCGACCTTTAAGAAGCAACAGATCAAAGGCAGCTTGAACAGATCCTCTTGCCCATTCACTGATTAGTTGATCATCTGCGAACTGGCTTTGTTTGGATGTTGTGTCCACCCGCTTCCCTGTCTTCACTTCATAAGCACGGATAATCATGACGGCCATCTCTTCGCGGGTAATGGTAGCGTTAGGAGCAAATTGCGTCTGACTTCTTCCCGTTACGATCCCCGCTTTATAGGCAGCCTCAACGGCCGATGTGTACCAGTTATCTTTTTTCACATCCGTAAATGGCGTTGTTCCTGTCGATTGTAATCCCAGAGCTCGAACAATGATGCTTGCAAATTCCGCTCTAGTCACATTTGCTTTCGGAGCAAACTCGATATCATTTATTCCCGTAACCACTTGTTGAGCGGCCATCCTTTTGATTACATCTGATGCCCAATGCTGTTCAGAGACATCTGTAAAGCTCTTGTCATACGTCAGTAAGCCATATTTACTAAAATGATGAATTTGCGCTTCCACCAGGTCACTAGATGTCCGACCACCGACATACTCAAGTTCTCCGTTGTCCTTCACATAGTAGATGCCTGTTAGGTTCTGATGAACAGCTCCATTTGGCTTCCATTTCAATAGTAACGGTTCTACGAATTCCGTTAATAACTTCAACGTTTCCCCATCTGACCCGACGATTCCAATCGATAGATCATAGATATTTCCGACGGGTGTAATAGCAGCATGTGCATCACTTGCAGCCTTATTTAAAAGTCGTTGTGCTTCTGTATCAGACACTTTGGTGAATTTAAATGATACATAGCCCTTCTTCCCTTCACTCGCTAAACCGATCAATTGAGCAATAACAGCACTAGGCACCTCCAAGGAGACATCCTCACCCTGGAATACAAGCTTGCCTAAGCCTTTCAGTGCATCAGATGGAATAGGAATCAACACTTCAGTGATCCCCAACTGCAGCGTCACAACAGCTTCTCCATTAGTCACCTTCAGCTTATCCACAACCTGTTGTTCTGTGGAAGGCCACTTCGGTCCCGCGGTCGATCCACCTGACTTATTATCGGTCGTTCCACCTGAAGGATTACCCGCTGGAGGATTGGTCGTGCCATCTGGAGGATTACCGCCTTCAGGGTTGGTATTCCCGTCTGGAGGATTACCCGTGTCAGGATTAGTCGTTCCAGGCGTGACTGTGAAATCAATCGTGTAAGTGAGGATGGTTATACCATCTTCCGCCGTCACTTCGATCGTTGTCGTTCCAGGTAAAGCTATCGCTTGCGTTACCTTAAGAGCCGCTTTGGAATCTGCAACCGTTGCAGATACGGATGGAACCACTTTTGTCCCTGCCGGAAGAGCAATATTATACGTCAATTTGTCCTTTTGGAATCCAGCTAGGGATTGATCACCGATAACTATACCGTTTAATGTTGCATCCGTGCTGGGAGCAACGACGACTGGTGATTTAAACAATTTGGCATCAACCCAATCAGCATCATCGCCGCTCGATCCGTTACCACCATCGGTTACAATCAGCTTCAACTCATGCTTACCTGCAATATTCACACTCACCTTTTGTGCTGCGGAACGAATGCCCATCTTTTCGCTCTCAAACAACTTTTCTCCATCTGCCCAAATCTGAAAAGTAACCAACCCTTGCGTACTTTCCTGATCAACGCCTACATAGGACTCAAATATCTCGTATCCTTTTCCGTCCAAATCATAGACGATCTCAGAGTTAGCATGGGTTCCGATTCCTTTCTCATATGACTTGCTTCCCATTCCGTCGAACACCGTCAGTACATTTCCTTGGATGCTGGCGTTTGTCTTCACCTCGCCCCACCCTGTCGTTGCACTCACCCAGTTCAGATCACTCAAGTAGGTAGCGGCATCGGAATAGCTTACCGTATAATCATCATGATCATCGAGTCTCATACTTACGCTATTCGTATACGTAGCCGCTAGTGTTATAGGTTTACTGACTGAATTAGCTTCTAACCAACCAGGGTATGCTGCTGGATGCGACCATATATTATTGATTGCCAGCCTGACGGTTCCGTTTGGAAGTAGAGACCCTTTAACCGAACCATTACCGTCTCCTTGTACGGTGAGTCTCTTGCCAGATTCTCCTAACAACAAGGAGGCAATATTGAAATTGTTCTTAGAAGCGACGAAATCATTCGTTCCTCGCTGCCCTTTATCATTCTTACCGTGCGCGTTGAAATCCTTCTCATCCTGCGACCAGGCCCGTGTCGGCTTAACCCCATATAATTCAACACCTTCACTACTCGTCTTGAAGGCCGTTCCTTCATTTCTGCCGATCTGATCTTCTGGGTAGTATGACCACTGGCCATTGCGGTTCCATGTGATCCGATCTGCAGCAGCAGAGACGTCGAAGGCTACACCTATTGCATCATAGGTAGTAGGTAGTTGGGATACTGTGTAGGTCGTCTTAATCAACCCAGTCCCGTCAACATGAAGAGTGAAAGTAACGTCTGTATTCCCATAATTTCCAGCTATGTTCACGATCGCCTCATGGTCTGCGCTCGTGCTGGTAATGCTGGATAACTTCCAATCATCCAGAGAGGAGGTGAATCCCATATTCAAGTAAGGGCCTCCAGTCAGAATCGTCTCTCCTTTATAAATGCCTCTTTGGATCATGCCCGTAGCTTTGTCGAAAGTAAGGCTGAAATCCTCCCCTGTCAGGGTAATGGCAGAATCATTATTCTGAATATCAGGTGCTTGCCCTTGCGCTTCCTTGAAATGGAATGTCTTCTCACCAATAGTGAGGTTATACTCATCTACCAATCGGTCCGTTTTGTACCGATCGCTCTGATAGAATTTCAGATGGACCGTATCTCCTAACTTCCATGACCTTGCAGGAATAACCAAACTTCCGCTGCTCATAGGTTCAATAGCTGGCCCGGTTAACATTTCTGATTGTCCATTCACGGTCCATTCGACTGTGATCTCATTCAGATTGGTATGGTTATACCGATTATCTATAGGGATTTGGAGTTCATGTCCCTTGCCAGGGTTAGGCAAGGTATTGGTCTCTATGCGGATAGGCGAGTAGGCCTTCTTCACATTCCAGTACTCTGGCTTCTCCCGATTCCAAGAATCCATAAGTCCCCATTTCGCATTAAATCCGCATACTTTCTCTTCACAGAAGGTAGCTATATCACGAGAGTGCCAAATCGCGCCTCCCAGTGCTCCTTCTGAATCATCAATATGATCCCAATAACGTCTGATCGACTCTCCATAGAAGTCTTGGAAGGAAGGATCATTACTATTCCAGCTACCATAATACATGAATAGATGTGCATACTCATCGCGAATATCTGGCTTATCACCACCGCCGAACTTCAAACCGTTCTCTCCATAATGAACACTGTATAGATCATTATATTGCTTAGGTGCATTGACGCCAAAGCTAAATTTCACTGGTCTTGTTGGGTCAATTTCTTTTACATAATCATGTGTAGCCGCCACATTACTTCCCCAACTGCTTTCATTACCAAGCGACCAAATGACAAGGCTTGGATGACTGCGATCCTTCTCGATGGTCTCGGAGAACTGCCCCATGAAATAACTCAAATAATCAGAATTACTCAATCGGGAATCATTAATGAACATGACTGAATTTTCCTGCTCGACATATAAGCCGATTTCATCCGCATAATCGAGAACATATTCGAACTGCGGCCAATGTGCAGCCCGGATGTAATTGATATTGCCATCCTTCAGCTTCAGCAGCGACTCTTTATCATGCTCAATATCAACGGCAACACCGGTCAAAGCGGATGATTGATGCCAATTGACTCCACGCAGTTTGACTTCTTTTCCGTTTACAAGCATTTTATTGCCATCGACCTTAATGGATCTGAACCCAATCTTGCGAACAACCGTCTGTACGATTTCCCCGTTTACCATTACGTTGGCAGTCAGCTTATACAAGTTCGGATGCTCCGCGTCCCACTTTTGAGGATTATTCACGGGTATGCTAATCATGCTATCTGGACTTTGTGCGCTTAATGGGATGACACCCGGTGCAATCGGAACCGTATGTCCATCGGGATCAACAAGCTCAAGATTAACAAGAGATTCTTGTGAACTGTCGAGTATCATTCCTGCAGAAACCTTCAAGGTTGCATCCGTGTACGTAGAATCGAACTCTGTTTCAGCTTGCAGCCTAGTCAAATAATTGACAGGTAGTGCAAACATCTTCACTTCTCCTACCAGTCCCCGAACATGCTGGTATTCAACAAAACCCTTCTCTGCGGTAATGCCCACCGTAATCCAAGCACTCTCGCCAGGCGTCACATAATCCGTAATATCACAATCGAAGGTTGTGAAGCCACCTCGATGCGTTCGAACCAAATGACCGTTAACCCAGACTCTTGCAACATCAAAGGCAGCTTCAAATCGCAGCATCGTTTTTTGCCCCTGATAATCCTCAGGTATCAATATAGATTTCTTGTACACATTCTCAACATTTCGATCTGGAAACCAATCCCCGCCCTGCTGCGAACGGATATCAAACCCAATAACCTCTAAGTTAGCGGGTACTTTAGCGTCTGCCCAAGCAGAAGGCTCTACGTTGTTCTTCCAGAACCCTTGTGCGGGTGTCTGTGTGAATTTCCAAGTTCCGCTCAAATTGATAATCGGATTGTTTACACCTGCCACCGTAAGCGGCAATGGAGCAATGACAGGTCTTGCCCATCCATTGGTTGAGGGCCCAACAGGCAGAGTAGGCATCGCATCACTTGGATAGCCGAACACCTTAAACTCCTTAATACCTGCTTTACTGCCAAGCTCAAAGTCAGTCACTGTAATGCGAACGTATCTCCTTGCCGCATCAAGGAAAGAATCGGTAAGGACTCCACTGCGTCCTGCATAACTCAATCGGTCAACCGCTGGATACCAATTCAAGGCATCGGAGGACACTTCAATTTTATACTTGTAATTCTTGTTGTCTTCTCTCCATGTCACTTCGGTACCTGTTAATTCATAACTCTGACCCAAGTCGACTTGAAGCCAATTATTCTTGTTTGAATTATTAGAAGTCCATGATGTCTCTAGTTGGCCGTCTACCGCATGCGACGCAGGATTGGCTGCTACCTCGGAAGAAGCTGTAGCCTGCTTTCCAAGTGCGGCATTCGTGACTGACTTCGTTATGCTGAATGGAAAGGTAAGTACTGTGCTTGATGTCGAACCTACAGCTACATAAGCTCGAATCGCTAGATCGTTCGTAACTACAATTGGATGGCTATAAGTCTGTTTCGTTGCCGAAGTCTTGGGATCTGTCCCATCTGTCGTGTAATGAATGACAGCATTCGTAACAGAACTTAACAAGGCAACTTCCGTGTTCTCCTCAACCGTCCCCGTAGCAGGATTTGTAGACAGAGCCACTACTTGATAGGAATGAGATGTGACAATGCTGTCTGCTTTTCCATCCACCTTGGCATATGCTTTGAGTGTTACAGCAGTTTCAGCATCTACGGCATTCCCTATTAGCGGGAATGGTCCTGCATATAACTTCCTGCTATCGGATATGAGAGGATCGCTTCCATCCGTCGTATAGTAAATCGATGCATTTGGCTCTGAAGCTGATAAACCTACCAGAGTGCCCTCTGATACATCTGTGTTCAGCATCTCGATTTGAACTGGCATCGCATTTGAAGTGTTGTAAAGTTCGAATTCCCAGATTGCAGCCGCTCCACCTACGTGAGCCATTTGATGCAATCGGACATACCTCGCGTTCTGTGCAGGGAATTTATACAATTGATCATCGGTATCCTTATTGTTGTTTTCCGTTACAACCGTGGTCCAGTCAGTCCCGTTCTCTGATACATCAATTGTGAATTGCGTTATATAGTTATGATGGTCCGGGTTTTTACGTAAAACAGCATAATTGACAGGTTGTAGCTTCCCGAAATCGACGATCAGATCCCATAGGCCGAATTTCTCCGGTTGAGCATACGTACTCAGGCTCCCATCGATTGCTCTTCCTGCCACATTGCCCCATCCCGCGGGTACAGTCATCGTTGCAACAGCGCCGCTTGCAAGATTAGGAAAGTCCTTTAAATCCTCTACTTCTTGCACCTTATAAATGAAGCTCTGCATCTCCCCTAGGTTTCCACCGATCTCATCGATGGCAATCGCGTTGATGCTCACATCATAATTAATCGTTAGTGGTTCCGAATAGAGTAATCTGCTAGGCGATATGCTCGGGTCGCTCCCATCAACCGTGTAATAGATAGAAGCCGAAGGAAGGCTTGCGCTAAGCGTTACCTTCTTCCCTTTGTTCACCGTACTCGATTCTGGCGAAGCCGTTAGCTTAGGTACAAGAACTGTAGTCGCATACAGCTCTAACTCACCTATTCGTACAGCTGGCCAATCTGACCCTTCTGCAGCTTTCTTCGTCACGTGAAGCCGAACATACCTGGCATGAATAGGCGTCGTAAGTATCCGATCCGTAACCATCATCGTATTATTGATTACGGTATCTGCGGTAAGCCAAGGTCCATTCCCATCACCAGTGCTGTATTCCAGTTGGAAATCCCTCGTGTTCAAACTGCTGCCACCTGCGTGCTGGACAATCCATCTGGCTATATTATGTTGAGCTCCAAGATCCACGACTGCCCACTCATCCGTAATCGGATTGGTTCCGAAGCCCGTATCGCTTGTCGACCACATGGTTTTGGTAGAACCATCTGTCATCAAGCTCGGCGAATGCTGAGGAAGTGAGCTACTGGCGGTCACGCTCTTTCCGAGCGCTAGATTATCCGCTGACACTTCTTCTTCTTTAACTAGACTGTACGTGAAGGTCTTGATTTCGCTTTGAGCTCCGCTCGCCTCATCTATCGCGACTGCCATGATTGTAATGTCACTTTCAATGGTTAGTGGTTCGCTATACATAAGTTTCGTTAGCGAAGTTGTAGGATCACTTCCATCTATCGTGTAATAGATGACAGCCGTAGGTGGTGAAGCGTTAAGCTTCACCATTGTCCCCTTCACGACCGTACCAGAATCCGTATCTGCCGTTAACGCAGGGATATCCACAGCAGTGGTCGTGGAATAGAGCTCGAATTCACTTATCCTTACCGCCGGCCATTCCACACCATCTGAAGACTTCTTCGTCACATGAAGCCGAACATATCTTGCAAGGATGGGCTCTGTTAACGTTCGGTCTGAGATATCAGCTGTATTGCCCGATACCGTGTCCGCCGTATGCCAAGGCTCACCCTCCTCAGCAGTGCTGTACTCAAGTTGGAAATCACTCGTCACTAAAGCACCAGGGCCACCACTCTTGACAACCCATCTAGTAATATCTTTGTCTTCGCCAAGATCGACCGTTGCCCATTCATCGGTAATCGGACTAGTCCATTGACCGGTATCGCTCGTTGACCACATCGTATCTATAGAGCCATCTACCATATAGTCGGGCGAATGTTGTGACAGCGAACTACTCGCTGTCGCCGTTTTACCCAAAGCTAAGTTCACGACTTCGGTATCCACAGCTGCTGAAACTTCATTAGTGCCATTGCCCCACGACACAAAGCTGCTTGATATAATCGCGAAACATAGAAAGAGATTGAAATATTTCCTTCCTCTTTTCATACTAGATGGACCCCCTCAGCCTTTAATTAGATCAATTTATACTTTGCTCTAATCCCTATTTCGCTGTGTTGTTGGCTTGGAATTCTATGAATTGTTTCTGTATCTCAGCTACCACTTTATCGATACCAGCTGACTTCAGTTTGCTTTGGAATTCCGGATAAAACTTGTCATAATCAATAAATCCAGCATAAGCAGCAACAACATATTCCTGCCCTACGGCATCAATCTGAGCAATCTCTGACTTCACAGGATCAGCATTGAACCGGAACCCAAGCACTGGAGCGACAATGGCATCTGAATCCCATGTTTTCAAATTCTCAATATAGCTAGACTCTACATTCTTACTGAAATGCTTCAAGCGAATATCATCCCAAGCCCAGTACACTTGATTATAAGTGGCGGTATCTGCAATACCTTCAAGTGACACGGCATTACCATCCAGCTTGTAGTTGACATCCTTAACCCCATAAGAGAACAGGTCATAGTTTTCTTGATTGCTTCTGAACCAGTTAATAAAAGCCATAGCCCCTTCACTATTCTTACTTGTTGAGAAGATGGACAATAGATTAGAAGCTGCATCGAATACGTACTTCGGTTGCTCTGGATTTAAGAATACATCCTCCAACTTCCCATCCGGCATCGTTTGTTTGAAGGCATCGATACGCTCGGAAATCTTAAGGACATTCGACCATATCGCACCGATCTTCCCATTGTTCAGAGCCGCTTCAGGATCTTTGATTTCTTGGGCATCTTTTGGTAACCAACCGTTCAAATACCATTTTCTTTTGGTTTCTACAATGTTTTTGAAAATATCAGATTCGTAAAAGTTCTTTACTTCAAGCTTCGGATCCGTTGGATCGATATACGCAGGTCCCGCACCGATATCCCCGATTGGAAGATACACATCACCGAATTCTCTCAAGAGACCACGGTTACCATCATTAGCGATAGGGACCATATCCGGTTCATTTTTCTTAATCGCATCCAAGTAATTCTCGAAGTCTGCTAACGTATTAATAGGTCCTAGGTTGTATTTCTCTCTTAGATCTCCGCGAATGGTGAAGAAATTGTTGTTCTCCGCTGTAGGAACAAGCGTTGGAATGCCGTACACTTTACTATCAATCGATGCACTCAAGAAGTTAGCCGCTGGTATGTCCTCTTTGAGCTGTTGGCCTTGCTTATCAAGTAGATCATTCAGAGGAAGGACGACGTTCTTAGCCGTAATCTGAGATAACCAGCTTACATGTGTCCAGGCAATATCATAGTCCTCTCCGGATGCTGCAATCAGGTTGAGCTTGTTGGAATACTGATCCCATGGGAAGTAGGTGAATTCCAGTTTGAGATTTAAACCATCTGCTTGAAGCTTCGCTTCTATAGCAGCTTTGACACCTGCCATATCCTTAGGCTCATCGCCAGGAAGAACGATTTTGACAGTTCCCTCTACTTGAGAGACCGCCGTTTCCGGTGTTGTCGCCTCGTCGCCCGTTTTCTCTGTCATATTGGTTGGTTTGTTGGTTGACGTATTCCCCTTATTCCCCTCATTCTGTGAACAAGCTGCTAGCATACTTAGTAATAGAATCATAACCATGAAGATACCCGTTACTTTTACATGTGCTCTTTTCATACTTTTTCCTCCCTCTATTATCTTGACTTATCCAGGTAGAACCCGTTATCAGGCTACAATCTAGCCTTTTACAGCGCCAATCATAATCCCTTTGATGAAATACTTCTGGATAAATGGGTAAATGAGAATGATGGGTCCAATGGTCACAAGCACCATGGCCATTTGAGCGGTAATAGAAGGCAATGTACTGTTTCCAGCTCCATAGCTACCCTGGGAACTCATATAATTAATCATGGATTGAATCTTGAATAACATGAACTGCAAAGGATATAGTTCACGGGAATCGATGAGCCATAAGGCTAGATTCCAATCATTCCAGTAGGCTAGCGAATAGAACAGCGCAACGGTCGCAATGATCGGTGCAGAGAGTGGAATAATAATTTTCCAGAAAATATATAGAGGATTGGCTCCTTCGATCTCCGCAGATTCAACAAGCGCTGGCGGTAGTGATCTGAAATAATTTCGGACTAGAAACACATTAAAGGGACTAACCAGTATCGGCAAAATCAAGGCCAGTATGGAATCCTTCAGATGTAAATACTTCGTGACGAAGATATACCAAGGCACAAGTCCTGCGTTAAAAATCATCGGAATGAATACGCAAAGTGCTATGAAATTTCTATACTTTACCTTTTGAGATGCTATAGTGTAGGCCAACATCGTCGTGACTAGCAAGCTCAGTGCCGTTCCCAAGACTGTCACAACGATAGAAATGCCATAGGCGTTAAAGATGGAGCTTCCTGAGAATATCAACCTATACGCGTCGAATGAGAACTTCTCTGGAATAAATTGATAGCCATGTTTGACAACCGAATTCTCATCCGTCAACGATACAATAATGGTTAGAATAAAAGGGACCGTCGTAAAAATACAAAAAGCGATAGCTATGATATGAAATATAATTTGCGATACTCTACCGTTGTTCTTCACTACTTCCCTCCTATCTAGAACAATGAATTCTCATTGTTATATTTCTTCACTGCCCAATTGCACCCGAGCACAAAGATGAAGCCGCAGACAGATTGATATAATCCAACGGCAGCAGGCATGCTGATGTCGCCTACCGTTTTAACTGCCCGAAACACATAAGTATCGATTACATCCGTAGTTGAAAAAAGTAATCCATTATCCCCGACGATCGAATAGATCGTTTGGAAATCTCCATAAAATATTTTACCAATCGATAACAGCGTCAGAATCGTGATGGTCGGTACCAATAGAGGAAGAGTAATATACCGAATCTTCTGCCATCTACCTGCTCCATCCAGTGAAGCTGCTTCATATAATTCATCATCTATTCCTACGATTGTAGCTAGATAAATAACTACGGCGTACCCCGTGTTCTTCCAAATAAATACGCCAACCAGGATAGAAACCCAATACTGCGCATTCGAATACCAATCAATCGGAAGATGATTCACACTGGTTAACAACTGATTGGCAATACCGAATTTGGAACTGAAGATCAAATAAACAAAGTTTCCTACAACGATAGCAGAGAAGAAGAAGGGCAAGAACATGAGACTTTGGTAAAGCCTTTTAAGAAGCCCGTGCCTGATTTCATTTAAGAGAATGGCAAATGCAATCGCAACAAGTGTACCGAAGACGATGTAATTTGCATTAATGAATAACGTATTGAATGTCGTTCTCCAAGCGTACTCCCCATTAAAGTAAAAGGTGAAGTTATCCCAGCCTACCCACTTGCTTCCGAATATACCATCGCGAAAGTTATAATCTTTGAATGCAATGATCATCCCTGGCAGTGGCATGTAACTGAATACCAAGAAAAAAATCAGTCCTGGGAGCGCGATCATATAATACCAACCATTTTTCCATAACTCTCGAAACAGACCTATTCTATTCTTCTTCTTTGGATACTCTTTTCTTGTTCTTACCATAAGCTGACTCAATGGAATCGCTCCTTCCTCCTTACCTTTTATGTAAGCGCTTTATATTTACAATGTGATCATAGATGTTTTAACCAACTTTGCATAATTCTCTTTTCACTTAAAGGTTAAAAAACGTATGATTTGATATTTAAAATTTTTAATATGATACTAATTTTATAGGTTTTCGTTAAAAAATGGATATAAAACCGCAAAAAAGAGGCTTCGCAAAAGTTCAGAGAACTCATGCATAACCTCTCGTGTTATTTCAGTGATTTACAGCAACTTAATCAGCGCTTCTAGCTCAACAAGCAAACCTTTTGCAAGTTCGAAATGATTATCTTTTAAAGCCAATTCTATTTTCGTTTCAACTGCTTTTTTGTTTTGTTCCATCTCTAAATAGTCTCTGTCAAAATGATTCGCATAAATCATCTTTCTAAATTTGCGGATAGTCATTTTTCTAATGGTCTTATCATCAATGATTAGAACATAATCCATCCCATTGACCACAGAATAGAAATCATGCGAAATCATGAGAATTGCACCTTTATACTCTTCAATGGCTTTCTCTAGTGCGAGTTGTGTATAGGTGTCTAAATGACTTGTCGGTTCATCCAAAAGTAATACATTGGCTTTACTAGCAGAAACTTTAGCCAATTGAAGGATATTTTTTCTCCACCAGATAAAGATTCTATCTTCTGATTAACGATTTCGCCTTCAAAGCCATAGTGAGCAAGATAGGATCTAGCCTCATCATACGTTTCGAACCCAGCATCGATGAATTCTTCTAGGATGGTATTCGAATCCTTTAGAACTTCGCCTTGAAGCTGAGATAAATAAGATACTTTCGCATCCGCATGGATTTCAATGGACTCATGATTATTCATAAAGATATCTCGGAGTAACGTTGTTTTCCCCGTACCGTTTGCACCGATTAGGGCTACCTTATCCGTAGATTTGATCTCAAAGTTCACATTTTCTAACAGCAACTCATCAAAGGCAACACCATAATTACTCACATGTATAACCGTAGTGTCTTCTTCCAGTTCATGATCCATATCTAAGCTAATATTCGGTTGCTTAATATCTACGAATGGCGCTTTAAGTCTACGTGCTTCCAATCTTTCTTGAAATTTAACTCTAGCTTTGAGCGCTCTTCCTCTAGATGCTTCTGAATTATATGTTGCAACCGCTCTAAGATTATCGATGATGATCTCATTTCGCTCAATTTCTTCAGCCTCAGCGATAGTAAGTTCTTGTAACTCAATCTTCGCCTCAAGTAATGAGAAGTTATACTCAATATATCGCCCGTCGAACTCTTGGAGCTCCATGTTCTCAAGGTGTAGGATTTTTGTTGAAACAATGATTCAATAGATATCTATTGTGCGTAACAACGAGCAGCATACCTTTGTGAGCATTAATCAGATTCTTCAGCGCATTGAGGTTCTCGAAATCTAAGAATACGTCGGGTTCATCCATTATCAATAAGTCTGGACTATTCAGCATTTCCTTGATGACTTGAATCAGCTTGAATTCCCCACCACTCAGGTCCGATACCCTAACATCTCTTAGCTTCATGAGGTTGGCTAGGTTTAGTTGCTTATGGATGTTGCTCTCATAATCATTCCCATCCATGGCATCAAATGCATCTAAAGCGAGTTGATATTTCTCTAATAACGATTCAATATCCGTAGATGTCTCCATCTCAGTTAAGATCACATTGATTTCATTCTGTAGCTTAATAAATTCTTCACCGATATATTCGAACACGGTTGTTTCTTTACTTCTGTCTAGTTCTGAGAACTGACTTACATACCCGATTCTGCACGTTGGGTCCATCTCTAGCTTGCCTTCGTACAGATATCTTTCTGGATCCATCAATATATCGATCAGTGTACTTTTCCCACTGCCACTTGTTCCTATAAAAGCACAATGTTGTGCCTCTTCAAGCGTAAATGTAATGTTTCTATATAGTTCTTTTTGCGGAAATGAGAAGGATAAGTTATCAACTGTTATCATAGTGGTCTTACTTTAACTCGGACGGCCCGATAGTTTATCCCTTTTCTGAGCAGGAATCGTAATGTTAACAGACGTTCCGATGCCACTTCTACTCACAATCTTCACACCGTATTCTGCTCCAAAGTGAAGTTTGATTCTTTCATCTACATTGCGAATGCCATAGCCAACGTTTAAGTTCTCCGCAGGATCAAAAAGTTGGCGAAGTATTTCGGGATGAATGCCGATGCCGTCATCAATAATTTGGAACGTGATAAGCTCCCCCACAAGCCTGGCGACAATACGAATATTAATGCAATCGCCATACCATGCATGCTCTAACACATTTTCGATAAAAGGCTGTAATATAAGCTTTACCGTCTGAAATCGGATAATATCCGACTGAACATCGAATATCACCTGCATTCCGTCTCCAAACTTCGTCTTCTGAATGTTAATATAGGCTTCCATCTGCTCTAGCTCATTTTTGATTGGTATAACTGTTCTGCCCTCATTAAGCGATAGCCGATAAAATTTCGCCAAATCAAGCACCATTCGCTGCAGCTTGTCCACCTCGCCAAATTTCGCCAACCGGCTGATCGAGGAAAGCGTGTTGTACAAGAAATGAGGATTAATTTGTGCCTGGAGCGACTCTAGCTCTACTTCCTTTTTCTTGATGTTCGTCATATACAGCTCTTGAATTAGTTCATCAATATTCTGACCCATTTCATTAAGAGCTACCGAAATACGCGTAAATTCATCCTTCCCCTTAAAGTGTATGACCTTATGAAAGTCACCCTCTTTAAACGAATCGAGAACGCGGACGATTTTCGATACTTTGCGAGAATAAAAACGGGATATGTATAAACCAGCTACTGAAAATACGATATAACAGGCTAAGCAGATTAATGCCGTCCATACTCTAACCTTTTCTGTCGCCTTCTCCATAATATCGGTCGGAACAAGCGCAACCAAATGCCAATTTAACTGCGGAATAGCCTCATCAATAATCCAATAGTTATCAGTATCCTCCTTGCTCAGCGTCTCACCAAGATTATTATCAGTATCACCGGAGGAGAACATAATCTTATGGTTCTCATCCAACGCGAAAATCTTCGTTCCTTTGCCAATTTTCTCGGAATCGACACTTTCAAGCAAATCCGTTAGTCTCAGGCTGATCCGAACTAAACCTATTTCCGCAATTATACTCGGACTATTCGTATCGACGAGCCGTCTTAAAAGTGAGATATGTCCAAATTCCGAGTCGTCCTCCACCTGCTTCCATTGCATCGTTACACCATACTTTTCATCCGGATAATTCAAATACCACGCCTTATCCTTAATTCTAGAAATATTGTATAAATCGAATAATGGACCTTCAGCCTTCAGAGGATCGTTGTTATTGTAGTTATGATAAATCTCTGGAAGCGTATCGTTATGTAAATAGACTTCAAGTCTCGTTTTATTGTTCGCAGATCCAATGGTCGTCAGTATCTTCGGGAGAAGTTGCTTTGTCGTTGCCTCGTAGCTAACCCAGCCCTCCTCATAATGGCGTAAATAAGAAGCTAGATTGCTATCAAAATAAAGCATGCCCGAAATACGAGACATATCCTCTATTCTGTAAGAAATATTATCCTTCATCTGTTGCAATGTTCCGTGATTTACCTCGCGAGTTCGCTCTTGTATCGAGTTCGTAAAGATCATATTAGCAGCATAGCCGACGAGAAGCACTGGTATTATTATAAACACGCTGTACGTAAGCATCAGCTTGATACCGAACGGAATATAACGATTCTCCTTCTTGTGCGTAGTCATGTTCGTCTATACTCCAATGGCGTCATGCCGTATGTCTCTTTAAATTGCCTGCTGAAATAAGGCAAGTGACGATAGCCCACTTGATCGGCTATTTCATATATTTTCATATTCGTCGTTTTAAGTAGCTCGCATGATTCCTCCATTCGCAGTTGGATGAAATATTCACTGAAATTTTTACTTGTTTCCTCTTTGAAAATTAATCCGAGATAGTTAGGCGAGAACGAAAACTGCTCCGCTAGATCACGCAGCGTAATGGTTTCATGCATTCGCTCTTTCATATAATCAATCATTTGCTTAATAAGCTTCCAATTTTTCCTATGTTTATTTGCTTGTAGTGCCTCCGAAGTCTCATAAACTCTCCGTCTAAGCCATGAATGGATGTCACTTATCGTTTCAAATTGTTGTATGATTTCGTAATGATCCAGCTCCATCCCCAACAGTTGGAATACGCTTTCATTTGTTCTTTGTAAATAATTATCTAGCTTCATGACAATATAGAGCGCATAATTCCGTAACGTAAATTTCGATTTTAAGCTTTTGGCTACCTGAAACAAAGAATCCAACTCATCATGAATGCAGACAAGCTCGTAATCCGACATCGCCACGAATAACGCCTCAAGCTTTGTATCTAAATACTTCATATCCTCCTTCTCCGATGGTCTGACCTCGCCGTGACCGATTATTTTACCTTTGCCGTAGAACATTTTCAAATCCAATGCTTCCACCGCTTGATGATAAGAGGCCGTTAATTCGGAGGTTGAGTCATATTGCTCTCCAACACCAGCCGTAATCGAGAAATGGTTTTCCCTATTCACCCGGTCAATAATCCGTTGCAGTAAGGAATCGTTACCCATATGCTCAATGAGCACAGCTACTCGAGCTTTGCTTATTTTACAAATATGCCTAACGCCGAGCTCCGTACAAATCGATACGAGTTGCTGCATTTCGCCCTGCTCACTTCCATTCTTGTCACCCTTCTTCCACGCCAGATCATCGATTTCAAGAACTGCCGCACCACCTGGCCATATAAAACTATTCATTTCATACTCTTGGTTAAGCGTATTAATTGTCTTCTCGTTGATCGGTCCTTCAAACAGTTGTAGCAGTAATTCATTTTTAATAATCGGGACCATTTGACCATAAGTTTCCTGCCGAACCTGCTCCTGATCCAGGTCAGCACGCACCTTAATTAAGGAATCAATAAGCTCCTGATCATCCATGGGTTTCAGTAAATAATTGACGGCATGAAGCGACATCGCCTGCTTGGCATAACTAAAGTCCTGATAACCGCTGACAAATATAATTTTAATATCCTTCGACTTCTCAAGTGCTCGTCTCGCCAACTCCAACCCCGACATATTCGGCATACGCACATCCGTTACTAGAATGTCGATCCTTTCCTCATCCAACACCTTACAAGCATCGAAACCATTCATTACACCGGCCACGACCACCATATTGAGCTCCTGCCAAGGAATAAACGTACGCATTCCTTCCAAATCTAGCTTTTCGTCATCTGCCAGCAATACTTTATACATGATATTCTCAACTCCATTTCAGGAAATGCGAAAATGCAACCAGGATTTTGGTTTCTGCATGAGAAGTAAGCTGAAAACGAAAAAAACTCAGGTACACTAAGAAGCTTAGTATACCTGGCGTTTTTTGAAAAGCTTTAATTATTGCGTTTTAATTATTCTACTTTCATTTTCGCAAGGTTTGCTTGCCATTTTTCTGTTTTGAATGCAAGGAGTTTGTCATAACCAGCCGTTTGAGCATCTTTCTCCGCCTTATCAAGGATGGCAAGTACATCTTCATCAGATTTAGCGAACAATACTTTTGCTCTCACTTCAAGGTACAGATCCTCGATACGCTGACGAATAATGCCTTCTTCTGTTTCTGGTTGTGGATCAATGTTAATGAATTCTGTCACATTAGATTGCGTTGCCCAAGTTATTTCACGTTGATAGCGAGTTGCCCAGTTTTGTTGCTCCACGGGTAAGTTCGCTTCAAACTTAGCTTTCGTTGTATCTAGGAACACCGTATTACCAACCCAGTTCAGGTCCGTTGTGTCCGCTTGCAACTTCCCTAGTCCAGCTCGATCAGACGTATATTTGTCTGTAAATTTCGGCGTCTCGCCGTCTGCTTCTACGCCATCCCAATAGATGCCTGGAGGGCCCCACATTAATACGGTTTGTCCTTCAGCGCCAGTCAGCCAGTCATAGAAAGCGAAGATTGCTTCTGGGTCTTTAGCTGATTTCGTAATAACTGTTACGTTCCAACCAAGCATCCCGTATGTTCCAGGGTAAATCTTATCTTTATCAAGACCTTCCTTGTGAATCGGCCAAATCATGAAGTAACCTGCATCTGGATCATTTTTGGTAAGCTCGGCATCAGCTTTCATACCAATTTCCGTCGGACTTGCACTTGCGTACACCGCGACGCGGCCTGACATTACTTTTTCTTCAATCTGATCAACCGTTTGTGTCATAGCATCCTGGGTAATCAATTTCTCACGGAATAGCTTAGTGATATATTGTTGTGCTTCACGGAATTCAGGATCAAGGAAAATCGAAGTCAATTTATCCCCGTTCTTAACAGCGCGCATGCCAGGATATCCTTGATTATTTTCTTTAAAAGCTGAATACAAGACATCAATTCCTTGTCCGTCTTTAGCTAAATGCGGCTCGTAAGGAATAACATCCGGGTATTTCTCTTTTACAAGCTTCAAATAACTATATAGGTCATCAGTTGTTTCTAGCTTAGGTGAACCAAGCTCTGTATAAATCTTCTTGTTCACAACATAACCTGAATTACCATTCGGTTGCTTTGTATACCAGTTAGGGAATTGATACAATTTACCATCATCGGAACGAAGCATATTAATACCCTCATCGCCCAACCACTTTTTCAGATTCGGATATTTATCAATATAGTCATCAAACGGTACGAGCAAGTCGGCCGCACGTAATTTCTCAACCTCAACGCGCTCCAACCAAATCGCATCAGGTAGCTCGCCACTCGCGATCATCGTGTTCAGTTTCGAAGGAGCTGCACCACCCGAATGAATCGGTTTAACGTTTACTTTCTTGTTATCTCTAATCCATGTACTTGTAATTTCGCCACCCCATGCTGGCATGGTGTACCAATCGTAATGACCATAAAGCGTGAAATCAAGCTGCTCTTTACCAAGCTCATACACAGATGTTGACGTTTCGCTAGCCGTCTCTTTTGGAGTATTATTAGCTTTGCCACTGCTGGAGTTACCTCCATTGCCATTGCCGCCGCAACCAGCCAATAATGAAACGGCCATAAATGTGGAGACGATCGGGACGAGCAATTTAATTTTAAACCTCATCTGTTAAAACTCCCCTTTCAAGCTCATATTTATATGTTCAAAGCTTTCGCTCAAAAACCAATTCCACATGCTTGTCTTACTCTTTCAAAGATCCAACAAGAACACCCTTCACAAAATATCTCTGCACGAACGGATACACCATAATAATCGGAAGTGTAGCCACCATCATTGTCGCCATGGACAGAGACTTGCTTGATACCGTTCTCATTTTGGCCAGTTGGCCCTGTGCCGCTGAATCAAGCTGAGACATTTGATCCGATACAGTGTTAGAGTTCAATATTTGCTTGAGCATCGTTTGTATAGGAACCAACTTCTCATTTGTAATGTAGATACTTGGTCCAAACCAATCATTCCAATGATAGATTGCCGTGAAAAGTGATAGCGTTGCGATAACGGGTCCAGATAGTGGCATAACAATCCGGAAAAAGACTCCCCAATTGCCACTCCCATCGATTTTGGCCGCTTCCTCAAGACCTGCAGGCAAGCCTTGAAAGAAGGTCCGAAAAATGATCATATTCCAAACGCTGATAAGTGATGGGATAATAAATACCCAGAACGTATTCATCAGATGTACTTCCCGAATGAGCAAGAAAGTAGGAATGAGCCCGCCGCTGAAATACATCGTAACAATGCACATGATCATATAATATTTGCGACCTATCAGCTCTTTCCTCGAAATACCATAAGCGAAAATAGCCGTGAACAATATCGACGATATAGTACCGACAACCGTCCTTGCGATTGAGACCGTGAATGCGTTGACCATTCGTTTATCCTTAAATACAATCCCGTAATTTTCCAACGTCCAGTCTCGTGGCCAAAAGGTTATGCCACCTTTCGAGGTATCTATACCCGTGTTAAATGAAATGACGAGCGCATTCCAGAAGGGATAGAAGGTTATAAAAGCTAATATTGTAAGTAGGATGTAGATGGTAACCGTCATGATGCGGTCTCCAAAGGTATATCTGATCATTGCATCATCGCCTTTCCGGACTAAGTTGTTTGTTTACCATAAGCTGTTGCCACCTCTGCGTGCTGCATAGTTGGCTATCGTTAGAAGTCCGACGCTGATTAATGCTTTGAACAAACCTACCGCAGTGGCATATGAGTACCTCGAGCTTTGAATACCCACTCGATAAACGTAAGTATCAATGACATCAGACACTTCCCTAAGTATTGGGTTTAAAGCAAGTAGGAGTATATCCTCGAAGCCTGCATTCAGCAAATTCCCAATCGCTAATATCATAAATATAATGACAACTGGCATGATAGAAGGTAACGTGATCAAAAATATTTGTTTAAATTTACTTGCTCCATCCATTGATGCAGCCTCGTACATACTAGGATCAATACTAGCGATAGCGGCTAAATATACAATGGATCCAAAGCCGATGTCTTTCCAGACACCCGTTGATACAAGAATGCCCCAGAACATGTTGGGAATCGATAGAAAGTTAATCGGTTCATCAACAAAGTTCATCTTCTCAAGTAGAATGTTAACGCTTCCATTGTCGGTCGAAAGCATTGACATGATCAATCCAGCGACGATCACCCAAGACATAAAATGGGGAAGGTAACTTACCGTTTGTATGACTTTCTTAAACATCATGTTCTTTACTTCATTAAGCATCAATGCAAGAAGGATGGGTGCTGGGAAACCTATACAGAATTTCAACAAGCTTATGACAACTGTATTTCGCATGACTGTCCAAAACTCCGGCGAGTTGAAGAACATATCAAAATGCTTCATCCCCACCCATTCACTCGCCCCAAAACCTTTGAAAATACTGTAATCTTGAAATGCCATTAAGACACCGTACATCGGAATGTAACTAAACACAAAAATAAGCAGTAAACCTGGAAGTACCATCAATTGGATATCCATTTGTGCCATAAATCGATTGAACACATTCTTTGTTTTCGGTTTTAATTTCAGCTCGTTCTCTACGGAAAGTTGTGCCACTACTCAATCCCCCTTGCTCTTTGCTCTTGTTGTTCTCCATATATTTTATCCTGAGAGCAAAATCAATAATATCTACTTAAACAACTAAAAATGATACTTTTCAATCATAGAAGGATAATTTTTTCTCAACGTGGAGTCCCTTGACCCTCTAATACGAATCTATCGAGCTATATAAAACAAAAAAAGACCCTCACCAGTTTCATAAAAATACTGAATGAGATGGCCTTCTTGAACTCCAACTCATCATTACACAAAAAAACATCAAGCATTACTACACTTGATGTTCAATAATCCATTCTTCTATGTCCTCTTCTTGATATATTCCCTCGACACAGCGGTCCATAGTAGGGTTATGATTTAAAGCAACTTAATCAGCTCTTCTAGCTCATCAACCAACACTTTTGCAAGTTCGAAATTATTATCTTTTAAAGCCAATTCTATTTTCGTTTCAACCGCTTTTTTGTTTTGTTCCATCTCTAAATAGTCTCTGTCAAAATGATTCGCATAAATCATCTTTTTGAATTTTTTTATCGTCATTTTTCTAATCGTCTTACCGTCAATGATTAACACATAATCCATCCCATTGACCACAGAATAGAAATCATGCGAAATCATGAGAATTGCACCTTTATACTCTTGAATGGCTTTCTCTAGTGCGATTTGGGTATAGGTGTCTAAATGACTTGTCGGTTCATCCAGAAGTAATACATTGGCTTTACTAGCAGAAACTTTAGCCAATTGAAGTATATTTTTTTCTCCACCAGATAAAGATTCAATCTTCTGATTGACGATTTCACCTTCAAAGCCATAGTGCGAAAGATATGATCTAGCCTCATCATACGTTTCGAACCCAGCATCGATGAATTCTTCTAGGATGGTATTAGAATCCTTTAGGACTTCGCCTTGAAGCTGAGATAAATAAGCCACTTTAGCATCAGCATTTATTTCAATGGATTCATGATTATTTTTAAAGATATCTCGGAGTAAAGTTGTTTTCCCAGTACCATTTGCACCGATCAGGGCTACTTTATCCGTAGATTTGATCTCAAAGTTCACATTTTCTAACAGCAACTCATCAAAGGCAACACCATAATTATTGACATGTATAACCGTAGTGTCTTCTTCCAGTTCATGATCCATATCTAAGCTAATATTCGGTTGCTTAATATCTACGAATGGCGCTTTAAGTCTACGAGCTTCCAATCTTTCTTGAAATTTAACTCTAGCTTTGAGCGCTCTTCCTCTAGATGCTTCTGAATTATATTCTGCGATAGCTCTAAGATTATCGATGATGATCTCATTTCGCTCAATTTCTTCAGCCTCAGCGATGGTGAGTTCTTGTAACTCAATCTTCGTCTCAAGTAATGAGAAGTTATACTCAATATATCGCCCGTCAAACTCTTGGAGCTCCATGTTCTCAAGGTGTAATATTTTGTTGAAACAATGATTCAATAGATATCTGTTGTGCGTAACAACGAGCAGCATCCCTTTGTGCGCATTAATCAGATTCTTCAGCGCATTGAGGTTCTCGAAATCTAAGAATACATCGGGTTCATCCATAATCATTAAGTCTGGACTATTCAGCATTTCCTTGATGACTTGAATCAGCTTGAATTCCCCGCCACTTAGGTCCGATACCCTAATATCTCTTAGCTTCATGAGGTTGGCTAAGTTTAGTTGCTTATGAATGTTGCTCTCATAATCATTCCCATCCATGGCATCAAATGCGTCTAAAGCGAGTTGATATTTCTCTAATAACGCTTCAATATCCGTAGATGTCTCCATCTCCGTTAATATCACATTGATTTCATTCTGTAGCTTAATAAATTCTTCACCGATATATTCGAACACGGTTGTGTCTTTACTTCTGTCTAGTGGTGAGAACTGACTTACATACCCGATACTGCACGTTGGGTCCATCTCTAGCTTGCCTTCATACAGATACCTTTCGGGATCCATCAATATATCGATCAGTGTACTTTTCCCACTGCCACTTGTTCCTATAAAAGCACAATGTTGTGCCTCTTCAAGCGTAAATGTAATGTTTCTATATAGTTCTTTTTGCGGAAATGAGAAGGATAAGTTATCAACTGTTATCATAGTGTTACCTTTCTTTCTAACAAAATTATTAGATGTTCTGAAGTTGTAGAATAACACTGTTTACATCTAACTACAATCATTTCAGATTAAAGTTGTTCGTGACATGGAAAAATAGAACTTAGAGTGCTCGTAGGATGCCGCTACGATGACGGATTGTCCTTCCGTTCGCGGTTGAAATCAGATGGAAAAGCATATGCTTTCGAAGTAGCTTTCCTACGGAAAGCTTGTAGGCGAACGCTACCGCTTCTTCAGGACAATTCCGTCAACTTCGCTACTTCTTACATAACCTATCGTTTTCCTTTACGTAACCTGAGAAAATACATACATAAAGCCACTATATAGTTATTATTGTCCTACACCTATCCGCTTATTTTCAATAGTTATATTCTTCACTCGGCTAACCCCTTCAATGCCTCATGGTTTTCAATAATAATCTCTTCCATTAATGATTCTAAAATACTCACAAAAGGTACCTCCTGATTCTTCTGTTACCCTTCATTATACGCCCAAACATATATAGGGATTAATACTCGCGTCCTTATGGTAGGCATTTTATTAAACTTCATCAACATCGATTAAATACACGCGCTCCTAGAACCCGCCTCTTGCCTCCACCTAATCCGCGCGAATGTTATCAAGCTCCGCCCAATTTGATCCATGTGCCTCTGCCAAGGCTCGAATCACTTCTAGCATATCCGCCAACTCCTCTAGAGCTTCTTGATCATTATCCGCTTT
The DNA here is from genome assembly GCF_059445545.1 of Paenibacillus sp. Y568. Lineage (NCBI taxonomy): Bacteria > Bacillati > Bacillota > Bacilli > Caryophanales > Paenibacillaceae > Paenibacillus > Paenibacillus sp. Y568. The sequence continues at coordinate 55,046 of NZ_JCAIUM010000020.1, read as the reverse complement.
GAAGTATTCTTCTGATTCTTCATGAAGCTTTACTTTCAATTCCACTATGTATTCTCTGGATTCAGAATGTGAGTTCTGCATTCCTTCCCTTGAGATGTAATGATGAATGGAATACGATCTCGTACTAATTTGTTGTATGTAGGCATGAAAATATCCCTTTCGTATATGGTATGGTTATTCGCAAGAAATAAGTGTCCTTCTAAGTTGTGCTATCTACTTATGCTGCTTATAGATTTGTTTCTATTACTTAACTGGTATTCCGATATGAACGTCCGAACCATCAATTGCAGTAGTAGTATCAGAATCACCTTGTAATTTACCTAAGCCAGTACCATAGGCCCAGCACATACCATTTGTCCAGCTTTGTAATGATTAAAGGCATCCTTATAATCTAATACCGAATAACCATACTTGTTACCATAAGTGCTCGGCATAGGAGAAATATTACTTACTCTGGATGTAGTGGAATTAAGTATAGCCATAGTCTCAGGAGCATCTTCCTTAGTAGTAAGTGCAAAATCTGAGTAAACTACATAACGTAAGTCATGTGTTCTATCAGCAACACGTGTTACATTCCTGTTCCCACCAAAGCTACCATCCGTGTAGCCACTGATCACTCCTGTACCTAACATCAGACTCAAATCGTTAACTTGTTCGTTGCTAAATACGTTTCTATAATACTCTGTGAATGGTAAAATAGTACCTTCAACTTCTTTCAAGGCTATAGCGAAACTTGGGTCACTTTTCACCAATCCGTTAGAAACCATTGTGCCATCTCAAATCGTGTCATAACTGTATTTGGTGCAAACTTACCGTCGCTGTAATCCTCTGGGTTAATAAAGCCCAAAATCGCAGCCTTGCTTATAGACTCGTTAGAAGTAATATTTCCCCTCATTAAAGACTCCTATTCTCTCAGATAGTACTTTTAATGATTCCTCTACTCTCCTCATGATCATCATCACATGATCCTTATCAAGGTTCATGACCAATGATATATTCTCTAGACTCGAAAGAAAGAATACTTGGCTTAATAATTGCTCTGTATCCCAATCAATAAGGTCATGATCTCGTGCAAAAGATAGTAGTTCCTCGAATGAAATCTGATTCATATCCGTGAATACGCCCCGATCGTCTTCCTTCAAGTAAACTGCCTTAAGCATAGCCTTTACTGACATCTGTCCTATGATCACACAAGTACTGGTCAAATTCCCTTTCAAAAGTACTGCAGCTAAATCCATATGTGATTGCGATAAGACATAATAACCTTGAATTCTGTCTAATAAGCGTGATTTGTTTTCTGAACTGTTGGAAATACTGTTCAATGTGAACATCAATGAATCACCTTCTTATAGTTAATGATATTAGGATCATTATACCACAAATAATAGTTATAACTATTATTTTTGATATCTATATGCCGGTGTATAGCGAGTGTTATTTTACCTACACTTTTTAGTAGAGAGGTGTGGACAATACAATGGATAAAGAAATACTTCTTCGGGTAGGTACTCGTATTCGTGATCTACGAAAAGAAAAAGGATTAACACAAGAGTCTCTTGGAGAAAAGGGTGGCTTTCACTTCTCATACATCGGTCAGATTGAACGAGGAGAACAGAACGTAGCATTATTAAATCTCGCGAAAATTGCAGAGGCGTTAAATGTAGATGTATCTCAGCTCTTCACCTATATTAATCTAGAGAGTAATACAGAATCACAAGCAGATATACAGGAAATAATGGTTATGCTCAACCAGAAAGATCCTCAGCAGATTGCTATGGCTAAGAATGTGTTGAGAGAGATTTTTAATAATAAGTGAACCTCGGCACACGTTAGTGCTATCAAGAAATCTATATGGCGAAAGACACTGAGATTGTATTCATCAGTGTCTTTTTAATATCGCAACTGGATATTCATTCACATCATCATTGTGAACGTAGCTCTACACCCAGCACTCTATTAGCTAAATCTATATCTTTATTATCGACTGTAACTTTCACTTTCCCTAGTCGGCGTTTCTCCCGCCATTCTATTAAATGCGCTTCATCTTCTAGCTTGAGCTCGGCAATTTCTTCGGCTCGATCAAACATATATTTTGAGGAAAAGAGCAAGGTATAGATCCCTTGTCCACCTAATGCGATAGGCTTATCTTTCTTCTGCCACTGTTCAACCGTGAACTTCACATATAACCTTTCTTCTGATCCTGGGCGCGGTGGAATCTCTGAAATTTCCTTACGGCGTACTACTTTCCAGTCCATAACCTTACCATACCAATGGATTCCAGTTTCCCCATCTGGACCAAATTTCTTACGAGATTGACATAGTGCCACGTATTCAACCTGAGTCAAAATCTGATGATCCGAAATATTCTCAAGTGGAACGTGATAGAATCCCTTCTCTTTAGCCACTTCTAGCTGAGCAATAGTCCTTAAGGAACCTACCAACACATTCTTCCCCGTTAACTTATTACTGTAATAGTCTTTGGTACCTCGTGGTCGAGTTGAACGTTCATAGGCTTTCTCAGGACTATCCATAATAATCTCGTCTAAGAACTTCTCCAGTAATTTAGTAGAGTTCGGCAGCAATGGAAATGCACCAATATTCATCATCTTGATACTTTTGTGTAATTTATGTTCCTGAAACTCTTCTTCGTTATGATACGGAAACAATACATATGCGCCGAACATACTACGCTCAACTTCGCCTTGTTTGCCACCTTTATATACAATCGCATCCCTATATCTGTGCATCGTATTGATGTCATCCAGTTCGGGTCCCGGTGTCTTATAATCTCGATGATAGCTAGTTCCCTCATAAGCTGGATTAAGACGATATTTAGCATCAAAAATATACTTGTACTCCACGTTAGAATCATTCTTCTTCAGAGTTAGAACATTATCAGGGCGTTGTGGTAGCGTCTCGTTCCCATCTCCCTGTGGAAGGGTGTTGTAATACAGCGTGAAAATCTCGCCATTCTTGGGATTACGATACTTCATTCTAGCAGATTGTGATTTACTTAATTTAACGAAGAGTCCATCGCGATCGACCTTTATAATATCTTGCTTGAGAAGCTCATATTTACAACCTAACAAATCGTGAATCTTCAAGAAACACCAATATTCATATAGCTGAGCCAGATCCTTCATGGAAAGATGGAACAGATCACTTTGAATAGACAAGCCTTTCAGAAGCATTAAGTAATATCGATGCACCTCGCGATATCCTGGAGCCATTTGCAATACTAACGATACGGACATCTGTTTCATTTCTCCAACATTAAGGAAGTCTTGCTGGAGCAGTCTTTGGAGCTGACTTTGCATCATATTGATTTTGTTAGTGAGCAGTGGGTCTGTCATTTGTTCTTTACTCGTTAATCGCATCTTCAGATCTTTCAGTTTCACTTGAATCCGACTCAATACCCATCTGACAAACCGATTCTCTGCCGTATCATAGCTAACATATCGTCTGTTCTCTAGAAGATGACTTGGTGTATATCTATCATTTCCTAGTCGAATTGCACCGTTCTTAGGATCAGATGCGAGAAGATGAGGATGTTTACTTAAATAGGTCACATTCTCTCTTCCTACCTTCTTCACACGTGCCGCTTCCATTAATCGGTTCTCCACCTGCAGCTTAGAATGGGGCGAGTTCTTAATTCGTTCCACCGCTTGCACCAGTTGACTGAAGACATGTTGAAGAATCGTGAAGAATTCAGTTAAGCTCTGATGATTGGTCTCCTTCAGTCCTGTAAGATTATAAGTTTTACGTAGAAAATCAAATGAAAGATTATATATTTGCTCATTAACATCCTTCAGTATCATCTGATAATCTTGCTTGTAATCCATTTTGGAAGGGAAGATCTCAAGCTGTAACCGAAATGCTGCCTCTCCACTCACATGGATCTCTAACTCTGTATAACCCACTTCATTTTGAAAATTCAAAATACCTGACAGTATCATCTTCCCCAACGGCTTAATCGCTTTCCGGAGATGCATATTATCATGATGAAATGTCATCGCCACATCCTGCTTCTTCTCCACAACTAGTTCATAAGACTGTGTCTCGAAAAATATAGGGTAACTCTTATCACCTCTCTGCCATGGAATCAACGTTCCTTCTTCTGGCGAGAAGATTGAGATGCTCTCCACCTGAACCGAAGATCGAATAGATTCCACGCCAAAATGAGCATCAAGCCACTCGGCATGCTCATTTCGATGAAGCTGTAATGTTTCCACTGTTGGATGGAATGGCTTACCTTGAATATATAAGTTAAATAGATTCGTCTCTACACACAGAAGTTCTACACTTTGATTAAGAGAGCCAGAAAGAGGTGAACCCATCTTCTTCTAACCTCCTGATCATGAATGCCAGTTTTCGTGCAGTTTGCGGATATTTAGCATTTTCTAAAATACTAGGATTATATAAACTCGTAGCATCGTCTGCTAATTCTGATATTTTCAGGCTAGTACCTAACGCGATCTCCATCAAACTAAGCAGTGCCCGTTTCACAGACATACTGCTTCCTTGAATTCTAGGTAGTATCTTCTGAAGAAGTTGCATATCGAATGCTATATCCTCGCTTAATAATTCCGAACGTTCGTTGTAAATCATATAGAAACAGACTGCATCCCGAATACGGAAACCCACATGAGAATGAATATTCTCTAAAATACCATTGATCTTCACTAACTGATCCGTATTCCTCTTAACCAATTCACTATTCTCTTCATATACATCAATCAACTGTAGATAATCACTACGTAAGAATGAATTGGGTGTAGGCTGTACGGAATCAGTAATCTTAGACACTAAGCCCAAATCAGGATACTATCCAAGGTTAATGTGATTGAACTCAAGCGTGTTAGCCCGATCCAGTACCTTTTTGCTAAAAGGATGCGTGGTCTCGTCCATATTCACCGTACCTATGATATACACATTGTCTGGTAAATAAATATTTCCATATCGCATCTGATCATCTTCTGATGAGAGAGATTTAGCATGAATCAATGTCGATGTAACGATCCGATCTCCCCGCCATTCCTGTGTCTCCAATATACTTAATAGATCACTGAAATAATGTTCAACCCTCGCTAGATTCATCTCATCTAAACAAATAAAATAAGGCTTATCCCGATGTGTCGGTTTCATTGCGTCAACAAGAACCTCAGTCAGTTGCCCTGGTCGAAAAGAACCCGATAGATCCTTATATCCAAGAAGATCCGATGGATCGCTCCAATCCGGTCTCACGGGAATCAGATTGAACTGACCATTCGTATTCGTTGCCCCAAGCGCTTCCGCAAATAGCTTAACTAGTTTTGTTTTCCCTGTACCCGAAACACCTGCTAGAATAACGAACGGCTTGGTCTTCAAAGATAGATAGAAGTTCTCAATTAGATAATCGGGGTAATAAAAGCCTTTGCGATTAATAAATTGTTTGATACTATCTAAGCGCTCTCGCGTCGTCAAGATATCCACAGCTTCCACTTCCTCGGGCTTAATGACTTCAATCAAATCTTCATCCTTGTATAATGCGATATCTACATACTGATTATAGTATCCAACCACATTATTCAGATCAGCGACGAGCTGCTCATCGTCAGGTAACTGATCTACCTCATACCGATAATACGCTACCGTTGATACTTGATAATCTTGCCCGATACCACCAGCTGTTAAATAGATCTGATCATCCTGAATCATTCCATCTAGTGAGATAAGATTGCGAATGTCAGTTACTTTATTACGAAGGTATTGATAGGCTTGGACTTTGCCCATATCATTCTTAGGAACCGTTACGCCTTGGGCTAATGTCAGATATACAGAACTCATATCCTCAGCAAAAAGATAGACAATATATTCACCATGCTGTGTCGTTTCTGTAATTCTTTTATCCATAATAGCGATCCAAGGGATATTCGCCCAATTCCCTTGTCCCACAGACCCTTGCACCTTCAGGTTGTCGCCAATAAAGAATAATTCCTTAAGCCCATTAGGAATGGTCTGCCTAAGCAAGTTCCCCAATGGATGACCTCCAAAAGACTCCTGCTTAGCCCCAAGGTAACTAGACATCACTGAATGTAATGCATCATGCAGCGAAAAGGAACTATCCGTCTGATTGTAATAGTTCTCTAGCTCTTGCTCTGCATAGCTATATAGTTCTTTAATTACTTCATCGTTCAGTTGATTGTATATATTTAAGTTGAAGCCTATGGTTTGTTGTTCTTTGTTGTATTCTAGTACATTTTGTAGCGCCTTAATTGGAGTGATAATAATAGATTGGATTTGATTAACTTCGATCTGATTCCATTTAGATGCAATTGCTATAGGCGGTTTGTCCACTTCCAAACCCTTATATTCCCTTTCCTTAAAACTTTCCAAAAATTTAACTTTTAAACTTTTTAGAGAAGTTTCTCTTAGACCCTGGTATTCGGACATTTCATTTAGCATAGATAAAAAGAAAACCATTTTATAAGATTTTTCTTTATTAGTAAATAAATTAGTTAGTTCTATGGGTAATGTCATCGGGGTCACCTGTTTAGTTTTTTTTCTTGTTTATTTGATAGAGAAATACTTGAATCCTTTAAAATTAGAGAATAGCTCCAATAATTGCATTTAGGAAAACAATAATAATTAAGAGGTTAGAGAGAAATCATTGGATTTATTTCAGACAAGATAGCAGCTTGAAGAGTTTATTAAAGAGAAAAAAACTTCATCTGCACAATGCTCAATATGCATAAAAAATTTTTACGTGTAAACAGTAACTGGTAAAATATCACTTATCAATGGTTGAAAATCACCTCTTGCCAAAGCATTAGGAAACTCTCCGAAGACAACATGAAAATGGCTGGAGCATAAGGAAATAACACCCAGTATTATCAAGTGCATACAATCGATCGAGTTGGCAAGTGCATATAATGACTATGTATGTCAGCATATAGAAGATGTTTCCCTGAGTGCAGTGGTTATATATGACTGAGAGAGTTTTTGACGAGGCTTGCACACGAGGGATCCGTTTCAATCCTTTCATTTTCCCTCGAAGTAAATTAGGGTTTAGAGGTCTGAAATACAGTTGGAAATGATACTTTCTTACCAAATCCGTATAACCGCTAAATAATTTCACTTATACCATAGACTATTACTTTTTATCCTATTCACCTTCAAGAATTCCCAGCAATTTAATTGGATCTGAAAAATACGATTCGTCAATGTCTTCGGTTTCACCATTTCCTTGATATTCAAAATCATAATTATAATCATTTTCTTCATACTCATCTTTGCGATCAACGTCCTCAAGCTCACTTTCAAATATAAATAGATCAAGTGACTCCTCAGAATTTATCCCTTCACCTTTCTCAAAATACATTTCTATTTGCACCGCATCGACAATATAATCACTACCATACATTTTTTTATAATATTCACGGTATTGCTCTATTTCTTCTATTAATTTCTCTTTATATTTGGTTATTGAAAAATCGTCGTCATAATACAAAATATCGTCCGAATATTCATTCAATAGTAACCCATACTTTAAATATTCCTCCGATTCAGTACATAAGTAGTATTCCCTCGAAAATGCCCACAATATATCATAGAACAGATCCTGGATAGAGGTAGTAGTATGATTCTCGAAACATAAACCAGCCAACCTATTTAATATATCCATATCTAACTCGCCAGTAGAATACCAGTCAGACCCCCTGTGTCACAATAGTTGTCGTACCTCTCAATAGAATGTACAGTAGTTAAAAAGAGAGAATGGGGTGGATCGACAATGGCTAGATATAGTAACGAACTTAAACAACAGATTATGCTACGGATGATGCCCCCTAATAATGAATCTGTAAGTCAGATTTCGAGAGATAGTGGGTTGGCAGAGGCCACATTGTATAAGTGGCAAAAGGAAGCACGAGCGAATGGTGTTGCTGTGCCCGGTGGTGAAAAAGAAACCGAGAAATGGAGTACGCGAGATAAGTTTTCCATTGTCGTAGAGACAGCCACGTTAAGTGAAATTGAGTTGTCTGAGTACTGTAGAGCAAAAGGTCTCTTTGTAGAGCAAGTGGAAGCTTGGCGTGATGCTTGCATGCAAGCCAACGGAGGCGTTGCAGAACAAGCTACAAAACTACAAAAAGAACTACGTAACAAAGAACGTGAGATGAAGACACTAACCCGTGAGTTAAAACGAAAAGATGCCGCATTAGCTGAAACGGCAGCCCTACTGGTGTTGCGAAAAAAGGCCCGAGCAATCTGGGGGGACCCCGAGGAAGACTAATTCCTGCCTCAGATCGTCAAGTCGCCATTACACTCATTGGGGAAGCTGTACAAGCTGGAGCAAGGGAAAGACTGGCATGTCGTGAGCTTGCTATTACCCAGCGAACCTTACAACGCTGGCGTAGTGACCAGTCTCCTCTCGAAGATCAACGCCCGCATGTTGTAAAGCGATCTCCTTCTCATAAACTTAGTGAACCTGAAGTACAACAGATCCTTGAAGTCATTAACCAATCGGAATTCAAGAGTTTACCACCCAGTCAGATTGTTCCTAGACTCGCAGATCAAGGCGTCTATCTGGCCTCAGAATCTACCTTTTATCGTGTTATGCATCAACACAAGCAACAACATCATCGCGGACGTAGCCAGAAGTCTAGCTCGAAACCTCTTACCAGTCACTGTGCCACAAAACCTAATCAAGTATGGATGTGGGATATTACGTGGCTACCAGGTCCAGTGAAAGGGATATTCTTTTATCTCTATCTTATTCTCGATTTATTTAGCCGTAAAATTGTAGGTTGGGAGATTTGGGATGAAGAATCTTCTGAATATGCAAGTCAACTCATGCGGAGAGCCGTGCTGAGTGAACAATGCGTTGTTCGAAATAGCCCCCTCATTTTGCATTCAGATAATTGCAAAATAATGAAAGGTTCAACCTTGCTTGAAACCCTATACAGTCTTGGAATTACACCTTCTAGAAGCAGACCTCGAGTGAGCAATGATAACCCGTACGCTGAGTCTATTTTTAGAACGTGCAAGTATCGACCGGATTTCCCTGTTAAAGGTTTTCAGACCAGAGATGAAGCACGCGAATGGACATTACGATTTGTCGATTGGTATAACACCACGCATCGCCATAGCGGACTGAAATTCTTGACTCCGAATCAAAGACATCAAGGTCAATCTGAAGAGATTTTCGCAAAAAGAAAACAGGTCTACGAAGCAGCAAAAGCGAAGCATCCTAGTCGTTGGTCCAGAGAAATACGTGATTGGGATCTGAAGGAACAGGTATGGCTCAACCCCGAGAAAACAGTGGAAAACGAAACTAATAAAAAACAAACCTAATAACTACATAAGTTCTATAGAATCGCGACAACTATCTTGACAACTACCGTTAGGTTCAATAAACGATTTCATAATTACTTTCTCAATTATAGTGTCTCTTTCTTCATATCCCTTTTCAATTGCATCAATGTCTTCCTTTTGAAGACGTGGAGAAGCTATTAGTTGAATTTTACCACCGTTTTTTAGTAACTCTGAAATTCCATATGATATTTCTATCAGCGAAGATGAAGAAAAAAAACCAACAGCCCTTTGATATAATACTGCCTTCTGTAATAAAGGAATATAAAATGTGTTTACAATATCATTGCTAAAAGAACGATATTCTTTCTTTATAGATAAATTATTGAGCTCCAATTCGTCACCTCTATTTATCTTCGAATATATTTTCTGGTAAAATTAAATATGTATACCTCAGGGCCCTCAATTCATCGCAGGCTCTGATTTCTTGTTGGTCTTGAAATGTGTGCACTCAACTATATAATCCTATTTTTGGAACAAGCCTAAGTATTGGATATACCAGGTTATTCTTAACCAGTGATCTATCCTATTTCAATACTAAGATCCAGTTACGACTGCCCTCTTCTATGAAATAATCACTTGTCAATACTTCTGTGTAGCCTAAATTCATAAGAGAATGTCAAGCAACAAATCGCTGGTGGTAAAGCAGGACCAACGATTCCTATTTCCCGATCTACAAGTCCGAAGTCCAAAGATACTTCACACAAACCGTTTTAGTAAAGAATAATAATCATACGCATAAGGGAAAAGATTAGTACCAAGATTTATTATCTGAGCACTAATCTTTAATTCATAGAGAAATACTATAGTTCATTTAATCAAATCTGCAATTCGCTCTAATTCTGAATCAGATACAAATGGAACCTGACAGTATATAAGGCCACTCTCCCCTTGAAGCCTTGCGGCTAAATGCCCCTTCCCTAGAAGCTTTTCCGCACCCTTTTCTCCTAAAGAAATCTCAGATGTTCCCACACTTTCAACACGAAGGATAAGACGATTTCCCAAATTATCCCTTAGTTGTACAGGCAACACATTAGCATCTGGACGTTGAGCAGCAAAAATCAAATGTATTCCTGCAGCACGTGCTTTCACCCCTAACCTTTGTACTATAGATGACACAGCACTCTTATATTCATCTACAAGCATCCATTCGGCAAACTCATCATGAATCAAAAAAATAAGAGGTAATTTTTCTTCATCAGCAGCTTTTACATTAAAATCTTTCAGGTTATTAACTTTGACCTCTTTAAACTTCTGATACCTATTATTCATCTCAACTACAAGATCTTCTAATATCTTCGAAGCTTTATTCTGATCATCAATAATTCCCTCAACAAGATGTGGCAAATCGGCAAGATGCATATAATCAACACCATACTTTGGATCGATTAAATAAATATGGGCCAAATCCTTACTATTGGTCGCACATATATCTAATATTAGATTCTGTAGTAAGACTGATTTACCACTACCAGTTGCTCCAGCTATGAGTGTATGCGGCGCATGTTGCGCTCCACCTTCAAACTCACCACCCAAATTTAAATAAAGTATTTCACCGTCAATCTCTTTAATTCCAATAACGAAACTCATATTTAAACCAGAGGTATCATTTTGTACTCTTCTCGTTTTCCAAACATCTGCTAATGAGATACCTTGCCTATATGGACGAGCCAATGAGACAACTATTTCTCCTGGTTGTGCCATAATATTGATAACATTAAGGGCATGTGTTGTAAGAAGAATGGATCTTCTTCTCTCGATATCATCAACCTTTAATTGATCAGATCCCTTTAGTCGTATTACGATTGCATTTGGTGTCAAACGATGGCTAATTACCTTGGCTTGTAAGTTATAACTTATTAGAGCCATTCTCAACTTATTAACTGTTTCCTTCACCCAAGTTTGGTCCTCTATATTTTCCTCTATAGATTGAGCATTTTGCTCTATCCAACTTGATAATGAAGAATTAGCCCAAGAAACTAAACTCTCATTTTCTTCTTTGTTGCTTACAGCTGTTACTGAAATTGTTGTATCATCCGAACTACATTCCTCAGCTGTAACAGGAGTATCTCTTCCCTCATCATTTCTCTCTTCAGCCCTAACATTATTAGAAGAAGAACTTACTTCTAATCGTACAATGTTAGTAGCATCATCAACAAATGCGGGACTGCTATTATTATTTGCAGTGACAAAATTGACTCTAGGAGCAGGTGAATTAGATTCAGAAATAATCCACGGCTTGCTATCATCTAATTTCTCTCGAATCGAGATGATAGACTCCCCTTTATGATAAGCCAACACTAAATCTCTTACGAAGTCTCTAGTAAACATCTCTTGATAGCATTTTTTAGCATTAGCAATCGGGAATCTTTCACTTTCCATAGAAGTATCCGGTAAAGTAGATAAAAATACATGAGAATAACCTTTAATCTCTATTGGAATTGACCCATTACGTATACCCTCTCGTAACTCTTCTACCGAAAATAATGATCCAGGAGGTAACTCTATTCCATCATTTAGCATGTCACTTAATCTCGAGAGCCATAGATCTCTATCGAGTCTTCCAGGATTACCAAATATAGCATTATCCATTCTTGAAATAGTATCACGTAACTGTTTTGAAGAGTTTTTTTTCGCTTCAGAAGCACCTTTCGCATCAACATACTTTGCTTCAGATATAAAAACCTGAAGATGAGGTCTATTTTCAACCATTTTTGGACTTAAGGCTAATATATCAGCAATCTGTTCCTCTTTTTGGCCAAGCCAAGTTGCATAGTCGTCCAAGAGGAACCAGCAAGTAGGCTGTTCTGTTTGAATTTCGGACTGGAGAATCGCTTTACTCAATACAACTCCAATTAGCTCACCAGCAAATACTCCACGTTTAGCAGCTCGTAGAACAATGTCTCCAGAGATTGTATTCGCTTCTTCAATAAAGCGCTCCGTTAATTGAACCAACTCTATATCACTTAATCCTAAATTCAATGCATTCAATCGTCTTTTTACTAATACGTTAAGCAAATTTAACTTGGATTTCGAAGATACTACTATATTAGATCCATGGGATTTATTATGTTGATACTTTATTACTTTTACGCCTAAATTCTTTAATTGTCTGCGTTCTAACAATTCATCATAATTGACAACCCATTCTCCAAGCTTATGAGCTTCGTCAAATATTGCCTTCACTTTTTCATTTTGAAATGATATTTGCCTAGCTGGTAAGAAATACGTTCCTGCAGGTACGTCCATTCCTTTTACTATTGAATAAACCGTTGTAAGGTAAGACCAACCGACTGATGGTTGGCTTGGACACACAAGATATACAGTTGATTTCAATTCATCCTTGGCTGTTGAGCGTCTCTTTGCCCACCGTGGTGGATAATGATCTAGAAGTTCAGGCATTTGTCTAATCTGTACCTGATCCCACTCAAGGCTTGCTTGTCTTGAAATAACATCTTGAAGAAATACAATATCAGCAAGTTTGCCCTCTTTGGGATCAGATACGGATGCCTCATGTGCCATAACTCCTACACGAAGTCTCGCCATGAAATCACGAGTTACTTCACTTGCAATAAAAGAATCTGCATCATTATCCGTACTTTCAACCATTTTCATATACAATTCATTCAACTTATTAGTATCGCGATGTCGCAGAATAACTTGACATCGTACTTCCTCTTCGGTCTCATGCATGGTAGCTAGTGAATTTACAATCGTTTCTGGTAATCTGGTTGAATCACAGTTATACAGGACTAAACTTAGATTGGTCTTTTCATGTGGTTGAAGATCTAAATAACGTTCAACAAGTTTTAAGAGCTTATCACAGGCTTCCTTAGGATCTTCATTTGTCTGCATTTCGATGTCATCACGTATCGGTGACTCCATTAAAGTATAGTCATTTTTGGTATCTGTAACAGCAAGTAACACAGGCTCTAGTCCTTTATATCCTAAAGCTACTTCTGGATAGTATGGAGTTAATATTTCATCTTTCAAATCCATGAAGAACAAACGTTGATCACCAAAGTCTACCTGATCTGTGGTTAACACATAGTTTATTAACCCTATAACTTGTCGTGCCTTAACGGATTTTGCAACCATACGCATTGGATGCCAAGGAGAAATAATAGTCATTGGCTTATTCCTATCCCCTTCAACTTTCACATTACCAATGCTCATAATAGGTTGAAGAATATGAATTCGATTCATATCCCCTAGAACATGCTCCTGTGTAGCACGAAGAAACTTATCATATAAGTCACATTGCTCAATGATTGAATCCACATTAATTCCCTCTTGCAACCATTCTCTTATAGCCAACTTGTATTTTTCAGAGAAATTTGTCCAGGCTCTATTAACAGAATCGTAATTTGATTGGGAGAGCCGCCCATCTTCTAATGCTTTTTTAAGATTACTCAAAAAAACCTTTTGAAGATCAGTGGTTTTAGCATAAATACCAACTAACGAACCTCTATTTTGGCCGAAAACAGCCTGTAACGTACCCACATCACTCAAAGAAAGACCTTGAAGCTTCCCTTTCTTACTAACTGGACTTCTATATACAGTTGAATAAGCAAAAGGATATTCCGCAAGTCTTTTTAAATCATCATGTAATTCAAGTCCAATTCCAGATGGGTCGCCTTGCCAAATGAGTTTAACATCATTTTTTTGTTTTGTTTCTTGCAAGTCATGGTATGTTAACTCAATATAAAATGCAATTTGAATAGCAGATTTAGCAGTAGATGTATTCTTCTTATTTTCTTTTTGTTTACGTTCTGCAACAAGCTGATCATATTTAAATAAATGATGGGTTTCCCAATTGACTTGCCAATTGTTTGTTAACTTTTCCAACCCTCTATACGCACTGCAGAAGGATAAGGCAACATCCTCATTTAGATCCATCCATAACTTTTTACTATTAGTCTTTTGTGTACGTATCTTTAAGGATTTCATACCAGTAACACTATAGCACTGTGCAAAAAGTCTCTCAGTAGCTTCAAGTAAACCTACTAAAAAATCGCTACACTCAATCGCCTTCCCATAAACATAACGATCCCACTCAGCTTTTAAAGACTTATCTATTTCTAGGTTTTGTCTATGCTTATCATAGAATTCCTTGTCTTCATCTGTAGCTTCTTTTACTTTTCTTTTTTTATAAAATTCATCTAAATTATTTAAGTAAATTATTTCTTCATCAGTAAGGGTACCGGGAAATTCATCATCGTATAATCGCCGAGTTTTTTCAGCCAAGTTTATTTTCAAGGGTTTCAACTCGAGAAATAAAAGATTTACTTTATCCTTTTCCCATTCCAATTCCGACAGATTTCCTGCTGCAATAGACCAGTTTGTATTTGATTCTATAAACGACTCCATAATAGGTTGAACAGATGGATCAATTTGACTTCTTACTTTATCAAACGATGACTGAATTTCACTATTCTCTATTAATTGTCTATTGGGATGCTGTTTATATAAATAACAGGCTCTTTTACTATATGCATCCAAAAACATTTTCCTCCAGCGACTTGCATGTCCTAATGCATTATCTGGAATTGAATCAAAGTAATATGAATCACGTGGTATGCGAAGAGCAGGTAATGCCCAGCCAAGTGCCCGAACCACAGGAATACTTTTCTCCGAAATTGATTCACGAACCATAACTACGAACTGACTAAATTCCTCAAGACTGCATTCACTGGCTTCTTGTAACCCCTTTAAGGATTGTTGCCAATATTTTTTTTGATCATCGGTTAAGGGTAAGTCCTTACTAGCTAATAGAACCCAAATTTCAGGCTGACCCTTTAAATCACCCGCTCCAATTCTTGCAATATCCCTTAATGACTGACCTTGATCATCATTTGTATTCGCTAAAAGAATAGCTGGCTTATCACAAGAGGCATTTCTCCAATAAGTTGTCTTCTCGTCCGTAACCATGTCCTCAGGTAACCCGCTACCTTCAATTAGCTTTCTAGGAACCTTGATGGATAATAATGAAGATAATAGGCTATCCATACTAATCGTTTTACAGATAGATGAAACTTGATCACTTGTAAGACGATCTAATAGAAATCGTGCCACTCCATCCTCTGAATGGCCAGTCTGTAATTGTCGGCGGAGATATTCTGTTGCTACCTGTCCTATAAGTTCAAGTTGATTCATTAGATTACATCCTCCTGTATTGCAAAGGGATTTTCTACATACGCACAGGCATCAGATAACCTGCGTAATAATCCCATGCTCGCTAGACGCTGTTCGAGTCGCCTTGCATTATCCGAAAATGCTTCCATATCAGCCCTTCCAGCATCTGTTAGCCTTTGAGCCTGTTTATCACCTATTATAAAACCATATTTTTCATATAAGCTTTCTAAAAAATCCTGAAATTCCATTCTCTTAGGTACCACACAAAGAACTAAAGATTTAATCAACATATCTTGTGGAGCATATCTTAACCTTCTGGCTCCTCTTCTTGAAGATAGTCCGATTTCTTTACCCCAAACACCATGAAATTTATCAACATGTTGTTTATGTCTACTAATAGCAGCTGTAACAAATTTATTTATTAATTCATCTGGTGATTTAGCATCTACTTCACTTTGTTTATTATCCTTTGGCCAAGCATATTCATTCTTCAAAATGTCCTTTGCTTCAGTGATATCGGTTATCTGTTTCCACGAATCTGTTTCAACCACTTTTCTGATATACATCTCTATTGCTCGACGAGATAAATTGTTATGTTCTGTAAAGGAATCAGAAGATAAATCACGTATAACTGTTTTCTTTGGTGAGACGATTTCAAGAACAAATGTTAACTTTTCCTCATCGCCTAATACCGATTTAGCACGATTTAAACTATATATGATTAAATGTAATCCCGTAATGTTCACAAGATGTGGAATTGCATCATAATTTGGGATGTTACTTTTTAATAAGCCCAACCAATCTTCAGCAATTGATTCGTATTCCGGTAATTCAAGATATGGTAAATATGCTCCAGATCTAACAACAGTTGAGGTTATAATTTCTCTAGGTTCTAATGCTGCAACTAACTTATTAAACTTATTTGCTCGATTCAACACACTTTTATTAAGTAATGAAAGTATTTGATCTCCCTTCCCACTTCTTGTTAACATTAAATATAATAATTCTCCAGTCCTACCAAAGAATCTACGGTCATTTGTAGGGCTTCCTTCCTTAACATTTAGATCCTCATACAAACAATCGGGACCATATGGAAATATGAATTGGGAACTCCATCTTTTATTATTTTCACCCTCAATGGTGGTTTCACGAAGAAACTGAACTACTTCTACGAAATCTTCAAACTTTGAAAATCGCTTCTCAAGGTATGTAAAGTCAGCATTATCAATTCCGGCTTGTCCCTTATTCATGACATCAAACCATTGTATCCAAGATTCTTTCTCATCATGCTTATTTCTACTAGCTATTAAGGATAATTGAGGGTTGTTGAATAGTATATTGCGTAAATATAATCTAGATTTTGGTGAATAGGCTAATTTATTTACCTCTGACTCGATAAACCCTCTTCCCGCCTCATGTTCAGATTGAAGAACATTTAAAAACTCCATAAAACAAAGCCACGGTGTTTGCTCATCATATAAACGATGCCCCCAAATTGCTTCATCCACCCACATATCAGCATCAACTTTATCGAGACGCGGAAGTCTTTCATGCATTGTAGTTTACCTCCACAGTTCTATCGTTAATTATTCCATCATAATTTAAAAGAATAATTCTGAATGACAACTCATTGTCATTGTCTGTTTCTTCTTCATCTATTCTACGACGAAGTTCTAACTTCTTAAGAAGCCTACTTTTAAACCCTAAGATATCTTCATAACACTCTCGCGAAAAACTGCCAGGTAATGCTCCTTCTGCGACACGAGACAAAAATTCATATCTAACTAATTGAAGAGGTAACTCCTCCGCCTCAACTGAAGATGAAAGTTTAACCTCAATCACAAGTTTACCTATATCATTTATTTTAAGTTGCATGCTTTCGCCACGCTTTTTAGGAACAGAAATACTCTCTTCATAAATTCTACTTACTTTCGCCTGCGAGTGACTTCCCGAGGTAGCTAATATTAACTCATCATTGTTTTTTGCAAGCAAACCCGTAAATATTCGATTTAACCCTTGTGCGATCCGATACGTTATGTGAGTTGCTACCCTATTATTTTGTGCTACCTTGTATACTTCGGATAAAAACTCACCTGCATATTGAAAAGTCGTAAGTTGCCATAGCTTAAGTTCTTCCTCTTTCTCACGAGGTATCACAAAAAAAAGTCTCTGACGTTGAGATCGAAGCGATCCTAAAAAGGAATCCCCACTATCGGTCATTACACCTTCTAAATAATCTTTTTGATTCGCACGAAATGTTTGATCTGCGCCATAATATGTATCACTTAGAACTAGCTCTTTATAGTACACATTAAGATCCGGATCATCTTCACCGAAAATTAAAATATTATCCATTGTGTTACTTGTCTCATATCCAATGCCGAACCTACTTAATGTAGAGAACACGTCTGTAGACTCTCGTCGTCTTTCTGAGAGATTTTCGCCAAGAATATTACGGTATATACTAGCATGAAATGTTTTATTATCTTGAACTATTTTTTCTGCATCCGAACATGACATGAGTCTGTCTCTAGCCTCCGGGTGCCCTAATATCATATTAGAGATAAGAAGAAGTAACTGTCTTATTGGTAAGTGAACCCCATTTAACTCACATAACTCCAATAAGTCAGTAACTCTAGAACGAATCAATTGTTGATCTAATTTCCCTTCAAGTCTTTTACGATTCTCCCAAATAGGACAATTTTTATCTATTTGTACATTTTCTCTTAGAGAACAGTTATTACACTCTTTCCAATCAGGGTGCTGCAATACCACATTCACAATTTGTGGAAAGAGTCTTGCGGCGCTGATTTGACTTAAATTATATAGCTTGAGATTAAATCCATCCTTTTCTCTAATCTCATTAACAAGTAATTCTTCTACACATAGTCTTACAGATTCTGATTGAATATCAGAATCAATATTTTTCCATGCCTCTATTAATTGACCATCATTAGCTGCTATTAAAAAGACATTGTTATCATTAGGATTCATTACCGAGTTCGCAAAACTATTAAGTATTCCTCGCTCTTCATCTTTGAGCTCACTTAAGTCTTTGACTATATACAGTTTCTTAAAGCTTGGTAATACAATTTCTTTAATCTTGTCGTCATTTTGCCAATCCTGTAGTGAACCATTAAGAGACAACCAAATTTCCCTGCAATTATATGTCTTTCCATCCCCAGCAGTACCTGTTAAAATAATTGATTTAGGATTAGTTCCCTGATAATTTTCTACTAACTCATTCAAATAAACAGAATCTATTACTAGCGGTTCGATATTTTTTCGGTTCAACGTCCTACTTATAGCTTCATCGTACATATTGTCATTACTAGGGATTGGGCCATATTGACGAAGAAAACTAATCCAGCGAGACTTAACAATAGTCATTTTGAACTACCACCTTATATTATAAATGAGTCTAAAGTATTATTCGACAATCAAATTCTTATACCTCTATATCTGTATGTAAAATACTAGAACTATTTCCATCATACCAAAGTATGGGAATTAATTCATTTGTTATCTATAAACTTATTTATTTTGTCACCTAGAAATCAAAATCAAATTCATGAGAACTTCCGGTAAAAAGAAGTATTGATAATACAAATATTTAAGATTCTATCGCTTTCCCTCTCCTATAATTCCATGTTCCATGCTATTCTCTATATACAATGAGCTTAATGAAATTCTATCCATGAAAAATCCCCTCCAAGTTAACAGTAAAAGTCTTACTTTTCACTGTCTTCTTAAGAGGGGATATTATCAAAGTAACTATACTATTTTGAAGTAAAGGGTCATTCATATTTCACTGATTAAATCTAAATATATTATCTCTAAATTTCAGTAATTCATTTAAACACTATTAAATATCCGGAATTATGAGTATACACATACACATGGCACCATATCATCTTCTTCAGGTATTAAACTAGCTGAAGCTACTTCATCAATTCCCTTATTAATGATTTCCAGATACATCCGGTATTCACGAAGGGTATAAGCTTTTCCAGTATCCTTTGATTTCAATATACTTACATCGCCTAACATCTCTCTCATTCGCTCTTCCATCTCTTCTTGCTCTTGATATTTATGCGGCCAAATTCTATAAAGATCTGCATAATGCTTAAATCCACCTCGTACACAGCGCCCCCCACAATTAGCGTGTGAGAATCCCAAATCATACATCCTTGGTAACTTAATTCCCCATTCCTCAATAATGACTCTCTTAGCATCGACATCCTTAATATTACCTTCAAACATTGGGAATCTCGCTTCTACAGGTTCTAAGGATTGGTGTCCGTAAAAATCTTTTAGATTCTCAGCACGTTGTTTTTCATGTGCTCCAATACCAAAATATAATATAGGTTCTAGTCCTTGAGCCCTTAATTCCTCAATAAATATAACTGTCTGTCTGACTTTTAACTCTGAAGAACATTTAGCAAGTCTTGAGTTCCCTAAAAATCTTGTATCCTCAAAAACTTCCTCAGGAGTTCTACCATCAACTCTTTCTGTTATTTCAATTCCGATATACTCAGCTACTTCGTACATAAATCGATAATTATCTTCATCTTCCCACAATGTATTTGTAAAAAACAAAATACTATTTTCTTTCCCGTGTGTTTGCACCATTTGATAAGTTACATATGCACTTGCAGCACCACCACTGAACATTGCTACATGTACTGGTTTCCTGTTCATATTGGTATCCACCTTCTAGATTAATTTTCATGATTAGCTTCAACAATATCTACATTCGAAACATCTTCCATTAATTTCCAAAGAATTACCAATAACTCCTCTTTAGCAACATTTCTTCCTGTATATTTGAGTTTTCTTTTTATATCATCATAGATAATGCGGGACTTCGTTGATAATTGAACTTTTGATAAAACAATTGAGTCTTCACCAAAATTAACCTCAATGAAGTCCTCTTTCCCATCTTGATTCTTAATATTGTTTAATTCATTTAATAATTCTGCTTCAAATACTTCGTCCGTTGCATCTGACCAATCCGCTCTTCTCACTCCAACTAATGCTTGAGAAATAACATCTATATAGTTCACTGAGTCCGAACTTATTATTGTAGATATTAACTTAGATGTTTTTCTAGTTATCTTCGAATGCCCTTCAGCCCAAGTTAATAAATCATTATAACTCTTAATATTAAGTGCAGTAAAGATCGCTTTTTCTATAATTTTGTTATGCTTCGTAAGGATATATTGCTCACTTTCAACTTTCGCACGTTCGATTTTTGTGAATTCCTGTCCACTATTCGTAAATTCTAGTAACCTTTCCATTGCATCTAATGGTCGCACTTCACATATTCTTATAATTTCACGTAATTGATTAGATAATAATGATTGTTTAGTGGATATACGAGACAATCTAGGTAGTGACTGAAACCAACGAACTAGAATGTTAGTCACATAAACAGAAGTTTGTAATCCTCTATCTTCATCATGAATATATGAAGAGAAACACTTATCAACTAATGGAATCAGTTCGTTATATTTGCCTTCTAACGATTGGTAGGCAAAAGTGTAATTACTTGGATCGGATACCATTTTCCACAATAGTTCGCCGTTTATTGATTTTATAAAAATATCATTATTATAGAAAAGCAGGTATTTCCATTTGCGTCCAATTAAGGCAGGTAAAAGCAGTGGGATTAAAGGCTGTCTCACAGCAAATGGCCTATTTCTCAATACATCAAGTAAGTCTGTTAAAGGACCCTGCTCTTGGTTTAAAACAATGTGAAGCCCCTCACGCAATTGAATTAAAGATTCATCTTGTAACTCTTCTGGTTTCAACGGGTGAATCCTGTTATTTTTAAGAACAGTTGCATAGATCAAATAGTCGGGACCAAAGCCACTAATTTCAATCTCTTCATTATTAGTCTTAATGCATTCAATTACTTTATCAATAATCTTGTATGCACTTTTTTCTTGTATCTTAGCAATAGTTCTTCTATTAAATGATTCATTACGCACTTCAGGTGTGAAGGGATACATATCACGCATAATAATCGAGAGTTCATTACTCAATGAACGTTCATCAGAAATATTAAGAGTATTTCCGTCGTATATCCATTCACAATCACTAGTAAATTTTACGTATGGATTTAATTCTGTTCTTATATTATGAATCAGCGATCTCTTTAGATATGTCAATTCATCAATTAGAAATCGATCCTGAATCAAAAAGGCCTTATCTTTCTCTAGACTTTCAATAATAAGCAGTTTTTCGAGATTCCAAAAGATACCTTTTGACGGACCTTTAGGAGTCACAAAAATCACATTGTTAAAAGAGGATGTTAGCTCATTAACTTTCTTTGTAATCGCTTCGACCTCTTCTACGATATCCGTGACAATAAATATAATATTTAAATCAGCCTCTTCGCTATGTCTAATTTGGATTTCTTCTCCAGAAATATCTGATAAATGTGCAACAGTTATTTCTGCGAACCTTGTTATACTTTTTTCATCATTATAACCTTTAGGTAAATAATATTTTGTTTCAAGCAACCTATTTCCCATTTCGAGCTTCTGTTTAACAGAAATTAAAGATGTTCGAAGTCTACTTTCTATCTCCTTATTAACATCTACGACACTGCCTTCGTATAATATAAAACGATTTTCATCATTCATGTAACGAAGTATTTTTAATTTAAATAATTCATCTAATCTATTTTGTGTTTCCTTTAAAGTTAAAACCAAGGCATATGAGATAAAATCTAAATTCGGAATAACGTAAATATTTAGATTGGCGATATCCCATAACGTCAATAATTTCAATATTTTTAATTGGTCTTCAAGATATTTAGAAGGAACTAAGCGTTTCTTCAATCTTTTATATAAGAGATAACTTTCTTTGATATTTGAATCTTGTTCAAACTCTTCAAACGCAGGCTCAAAGTAATCAAATAATCCATCCGTTGTATACCAATCGGTATTTTTTTCATAGTGATATTTCAAACCACCGCTTTCGTTACTTTCCAAAAAAGTGAATAATGTGCGTTCATTCTGAGCGACAATATTCGCTAACTTTGGCATACAAAATAAGGTAATTGGGTGTAACGGATAGCAGCCTTCAATAATAAGTGCATTTTTTTCATGCTGCGATAGTTCCGGAAAAAGCGGATATCTTGTTAAACCGTCCCACAAGTTAATTCTGTGCTTCTCTGGATCCCACTGCTCACGCATGTACTTAGTAGCTACATTTGAAATACGTACAAATGTAGCTTGATCACTTTTTACATTGTAAAGAGCATATCGTTTCTCAATTCGTTGAAATTCCCTTTGTAAATCTTCATGGAATCGTTGTGCATATTGTCTCATATTTTTGTGAGTAATTAATAATATGCTTAAATTGTGAAATGAATTATGATCTGCCAATTCAGCAATATCTTGAAGATCTTGCATAGCCTCATGTACTTCACTAGGATTAATAGATTGTAGGAATCTACCAAATTCATCATGAACAATAAACAGACCTTTATTAACCTTCTTTAACTCACTAAGAATGTAGTTCACTTGCGGTACTAACTCACCTGAGAAACTTGGGACGAAGTGGGACCCTGACGTTAATGTCGGATAAACAATTGAAAACCATAATATTTCATCTTCATCACATTTTTCTATTTGTTTAATCCAATATGATAATTCAAGATTTCTATTACTTAATTGCTGAATAAATAAAGAATATGTAGCAGGGAATTCAGTTTCCCACTTTTTCACCATATTAATTATTTCAATAATTACACTAGGTGAAATAATTTCAACACCATCAATTTCCAATGATTTATAAATAGCTGAAATAAGGGATTTACGAAAGTTATGGATATTTCCTTCTAATATTACTGGTATATATTCCATTTCATTATTTATAACACTATTTATTGAATTTCCAATTTCATCATCAACCACTTTAAATTTTTCTGTTAATTTCATCAACAGATCATCACTATATTTTTTGGTTATTATACCCGTAATTATAGTACTTATTAGTGATTTCCCCGAGCCATATGGTCCTGAAATAATGTGTGACTTTGCACCACCTAATATTCCATTTAAAATCCCCTTAAATAGAGCTATGTGAGAAGCAGTAGGCAAAAATCTATTTATAAAATCCTCTTCTTCAAGATCAAGTCTGATATTAATACTAGATTGAAATTTGGATCTTCTATTAGACATGAGTTAGTTCTCCAATCTTACTACTGTAATCATCACGAAGATAATCAATTGACGAAACTTTAGGTAATACTATTGTATTTAACCGATTAGTTCTTTGGAATACAATAGGATATTTAGAGTGTTCTGATAATTCTTCTAAAGCATCAATTATCTCTGAACGTTGTAGTTGGAATACCTTACCCCACAAATTAGGTTTACTTTCTATTTCTTCTATAGCGACATTATCAGTTTCATTCTTTTCTCCATACTTTAATAAAGAATACATCAATGCGGTGATTCCTACATTTTTATAAATTAAATTGTGTTTTATGTATATACTCGAACTTTCCTCTGAGATAGATAATATATTGAGTTTCTCTAATGGACTTTGTGTTACATCCTCTGGATCCTTTAGTTTATTATCTTTAACATATAGCCTAATCATACAATCAAGGTCTCTCTTTAAAGATTTCTCCGATGTTACTTCACCTTCACGGGCCGCCCAAAGAACAAGTTCATTAAGAGCTTCCTCTTTCGTAAATGAAGATCGAGAGAATGTATTATAAAATCCATACCAAACAAACAGTCTATCCTTTTTCCCTTTGTCTATTAGCGAGTAATGTAATAGTGATAGTGAATCCATAAAATCAAGATAAGGATCAAAGGTATCTATCACTTCACCTAAAGGAGTTAATTGATGAATACTCTTACTGTCATCGCCCTTTATCTCCTTTGCAATTTCGGTAGCAGTGATCCAAAATCGTAAAGATTGAACCATGTTTTTACCTAGTCCTATCGTTTCAGCAGCCTCTTTCTCAAAGAAAAATCTAGGATTAGCTTTAATCATCTTTATTCCTTTTCGTAGCCAATTTAATCGCAAATGGAATGTTTCATGTTGTCCGTATTTCATAATTACAGTAAACCTCCTAAGACTACTACTCGATAATGGGAATATATATTCGCTTTTATAATATTATATCACACAAAATGTTCCTGGATAGTACAATCCAGGAACATTTTTAATATAGATGATCATAATATAAATTTGTAAAAATAAACATTATTATACCCTTAGTAATCGATTTTGTTCAATACCTATACTAAATGCTTAGCTCAACCAGATTACTATATTTCAACAAAATATAATATGCATTTTTTTGAATATATATTAATTCTACCCAATACACTTATTAGCCACCCCCACCATCTGCGGCGGCAACTCCTCCCTCAATCTCCACACAATACTCATCGGCTTATTCCCCTCATGGCTCACATAATCCGCTTCTCCTAAGAATACAAACGGAGAGGTGAACTTTTCACTCTCTTTGTATTCTCGAACAAACAACGCAATACGGTTACCCGTTCTCCGATGATGGATATAACGCTGCGCGGTCTTGGTGTCTTCGGATACACTACTTTGTGTCTGCCAATGGAACAACCTTTCATTAATGGCATAGTCTTCATAGAGTGTAGATGGTGAGAAATCTTTATCGGACTTATTCAGTGTAATGAAGAAGATATCGGTCTGCTCACTCTCGAAATATTTCACGCCTTCGCGGAAGGTAGGTGCTTTATCCCCATTCCAATAGCCAAATGCAGCTAATATTTGATCCATACTGTACATACAGTGGATATCTAGTGGACAAGTGAAGGGGAACTCGTGTTTCTTATCCACAAAATCAAGATGTTCCTCGTTATATTTTAGGATATCCACAATCTCATCCTTAAATTGAGGACAAGCCAGGACTGCCTGAATGCCTTCTTCTATATCTTTGAATCCCTGCTTTACAGGCTCTGCCCGATAAAATGTATAGTAGAACATGACTAACATCCGGTTCTCTTCATCGTCATGAGGCAGCATACTATTTTCCAAATAGTTAATTAAGAACTTCAGCCATCTGCGAGAATTCAAGTTCAGCAGTGCTGGAATGCGCTTCACGTGTTCGGGATGATCCCATTGGAATGGTTCTAGTATCTCTGCTTCTACCATTAATCCTCTGAAGAATCGGTTGCCACTGCGACCGCCATAGAAGTCGAACAAAGACATGCCATGATAACGGACGAAGTTAGCCAAGGTCACTTCAAGTCCTGTGTCCTCTTGAAAATACTTTATTTTGCTAATGAGATTATTCCGATTGTTCTTGGTTTGCTTCAGGTTGCGTAATATATAATCCTTGGCTTGCTTCTCTAGTTGAATGAAGGTTCCTCTAGGCAGCGAAGAGAATCCATTCTCAACATAATGCTGAATCGAGTGCTTCGTCTTGCCCATTAATGCTCTGAACTTATCTTGGAAGTTGTATTCCTTATGCGCTTGTCCGATAAAATCTAGCACCGTAAGGCACTCTTTGCCCTCTGCTAATCGTAGTCCTCGACCTAACTGCTGCAAGAATACGGTTAAACTCTCCGTTGGACGCAGGAACAGAATCGTATTGACGGCTGGAATATCCACGCCTTCGTTGTAAAGATCCACGACAAAGATCATGGAGATCTCACCGCTAATGAGTCTACTTTTAACTGTGCTTCGTTCCTGATCACTAGAATTCCCATGCAACGCTACCGCTGGAATTCCCGCCTCTTCAAAGACCTTGGCCATATACAGGGCATGTTCTACACTCACACAGAATCCAAGCCCCTTCACATCCTCCATATCCGTAACGTATTTCTTCATACTATTCAGGATCTGCGTTGTACGTATTTTATTATTCGTGTATACCTGCTCTAGCTCTGCAAGGTCATATCCCTTTCTAGACCATTTCACTTGGGACAGATCCACATGATCGGTTATGCCGAAATACTGAAAAGGACAGAGCAATTTACGATCGATCGCATCGGTCAGTCGGATTTCAGCAGCTATTGTATGATCGAAGTAAGCTAGAATGTCTTTGCCATCCATCCGTTCCGGTGTTGCCGTCAATCCCAGTAGGATCTGCGGGTTATAGTAGGATAATAGCTTCTGGTAGGAAGGCGCAGCGGCATGGTGAAATTCATCGACAATGATGAAGTCATAGAAATCGCTCGTGGTTTTCTCTGTTAGCTTCATAGAGTTAAAACTCTGAACACTAATGAACAAATGATCCACAGCCTCCGCTTGATGCTGGCCTACATGCAGATCGCCGAAGTTCAAGTCTTTTAGAATATAACGGAATGTGTCTCGGCTCTGTTTCAGAATCTCTTCGCGGTGCGCCACGAATAGGAGTCTAGCTCTTGGGTTCTTGGTTAGAAACCTTTTATAGTCAAATGCAGAAATAACCGTCTTCCCTACTCCGGTAGCCGCCACCAACAGATTTCTGGTTCTACCGAATAAGGTTCTTTGCGCTTCAAGCTTCTCTAGTACTTCTTTCTGATAATCATAGGGCGTAATGTCGAAATGAAATTGTAAGGTCTGCTGTTCCTTCTTCTTCCCTAATGCTTCTTTCAGTTGTTGAACCTGCTCCACATCTTCATACGAAAAGCTCTTAAACTCCCGATCATTCCAATAGCTCTCGAAGGTCGCTTCGATCTTCTTAAGTACATCGTACGAATCCTTCTCAGTTACTTTCAAATTCCACTCTAACCCACTGGTTAGCGCCGGATTGGACAGGTTAGATGAGCCGACATAGGCTGTAGTGAACCCCGTATCTCTTCGGAAAACATATGCTTTCGCATGCAGCCGCGTCCGATCACTATCATAGGAGATTTGGATCTCGGTATTGGGGAGCTTACTGAGCTCAATCACGGCTTTCATATCTGTTGCTTCCATATAAGTCGTTGTAATTACGCGTAGCTGTCCACCATTTGCGGTAAACTGCTCTAACTGTTCCATTAGGCAACGTAGACCGCTCCATTTGATAAAAGACACTAGCAGATCGATCCGATCCGCCGTTACGATTTCACGCTTCAGTTCATGTAGCATATTAGGCTCAGAGTGAGACCCGGTAAAAAGAGAACTTTGAGATAAAGGAGTAACAGGTCTCAGCACCTTCTCGTCCTTGATCCCACGGATATGATTTAACTTCGAATATACATAGGTGAGTACTTCACCCTGTTCATCTAACTGGAGCTCGTTGTACTCTTCCTGCCCTAGCGTGTTCTTTAATGTGTCGATAATCTCATTGCAAGTCCGAATCTGTGCGAATACCGCATCTTCATCGCTGATTTGTTCCCGCACCACTTTAAGCGCCCTACGGGTCACCATAGCCAAATAGTTGGACAACATCTTCCGCGCTTCTTCCGCATCTAGCGATTCTCTACCAATCTCGTATAATTCTGGGTCAAGAGCAGCTAACTGCTGCGACGTTATATTATTAATGATTTGCTCATAGAGTCCTTGTTTCATGAAGTAACCTCTTTTGTGTGGAGTGGGGTGATATGTCTCTTAGTGAGGATTCGACAAAGGGGAGGGATAACCTTTATAGACATTAACTACTGTTTTCCTAGAGAATAATACTTAGTCTCGTTACGCTCTTCTATCAATAACAAGTAACCTTTTCCATTACCAACGCGTCTAATCATCATAAAGTCCGAAGGAGTGAACAATTATGAAAATCACTTGTTATTATGATTCTACTGCAGATATGGGTTATATCTATTTAACACCTCCTACAGGCGATCAAGAAGATACTAATTCAACAAACGAGATTGCTGCACATATCAGTCCCCAGAACATAACTATCCCTTATATTACAGACAACACTGTGGCTACATTCCTTGATCGTATGCACCTTGCTCCAGTTACATTAAAAAATGATAGAGAAGGTTACGATACTGAGTATGGACTTGATATAGATACCCATGGATATCTAACAGGCATTGAATTAAATCTACCCCCCGAGAAGTTTATTGACCTTATTAGAAACCAGGCAATTAAGGTGATCCAAACAGAGTGGAAAGAAAAGTCGTTTCATCTCATTACATTCGATCATATGGACAAT
The DNA here is from genome assembly GCF_059445545.1 of Paenibacillus sp. Y568. Lineage (NCBI taxonomy): Bacteria > Bacillati > Bacillota > Bacilli > Caryophanales > Paenibacillaceae > Paenibacillus > Paenibacillus sp. Y568. The sequence goes on along the minus strand of NZ_JCAIUM010000020.1, from coordinate 26,479 downwards.
GTATTAAATACAGATCATGTGATTTATAAGTTGACTGATCAAGAAGATGCTTATGTTATTGTTCAGCTTGAAGATCCCAATCAACTTGGAATGCATTACTTCCATAGTGACGATAAATATCCAATTGCTTTGTTTAAAGGATTACTCTCTGCAAGAGATGATATTTATCCATTGGAATATCTGCTTAAGCCACAGTTTATAATGCGTGGAGATTCTACATTCGAAGATATGTAAGATAAAAGGAACGGTGTATTACAATGTAAAGTTATTGCTCACAAAGAGGATCGTGATGATCACGATCCCCATATCAAGATAGTGGGTTTGCTCTCATCCCCAAGCTTAACTAGAGTTTTACAGCAATAGCACTCTCAGTCCGCTCAGAAGTAATCCATATCAAACCACCAACCAGAAATACTGCCCCAATGATCTGCCATAAGCCCACACTTTCCTTAAAGAACATATATCCCATCAGGACAGCAACGACTGAGACGACATAGCGGAAAAAGTTAGATCGAGCCGTTCCTACTTGGTACATACAGGCATTCCATACGACAAAAGCAATAACAGTACAGAAGATGACATTGTATCCGACCACTAAATATTCGGTAGCGCCTAATTTTGCCCATGCTACTTTTCCCCAGGATGATAGAGTTAGAGGAAACATGAATAGAGCACCAAAAAAAATATACCAGGTGCTAATACGCAAAGCTGAATATGTTCTCATAAGTGGCATGCATGACAGATAACCTGCCACTTGTCTTTGTTGCTTTTTTTTGGAGTATCTACCTTGCCAAGTGTGCATATTCCGTCCTGTAAGTGATAGTGAGCAAGCCCCCACTGCTACCAGCAGTATAACGATCACCAGCCATTTTCCAAAGCGCATAGCAATGATCTCCTTTCCCTCAATAGAAAAACGGCAGACCGTTAGATAACGTAATCTGCCGTTTTCCTAATTAAATCCAAGTCCCTTCCACTATAGAGCGAATCATATCCAGCGGAAGCTTCGGTTTCCGGTCATAAGTTAACAAGCCATTAATCTCCTGCTCCACATCACTGAATTGTGTGTAGCAGAATCCTTGAATGACCGGAGATTGCAGCATTGGCTCCACGATGTTCTTCAATCGTTCCGCGAAATCTTCCTCATTCACCGCCCCGGAGTATCCCCATCCTTCCCACTCATTCTTCTTGAAGGAGATACCTCCAAACTCCGTTGCCAGAATCGGTTGACCTGCATAAGGGAAGCCGGGGACCAGAATCCACCGATTGCCCGGTTGGGCACTTAGTGCCGCATCCTTGGTGGCATACCGCTCCGTCAACACTTCGCGTCGCCATTCATAATCATGGACCGTCACCAAATCGGTGCTCACTAACTCCCATCCATCATTCGAAATGACAGGACGTGTCGGATCTAGTGATTTCGTCATATGATAGACCGATAATGCGTGTTGCTGTTGCTGCTTATCAACCAGAATATTGGGCACGCCCCAACTCTCATTGATCGGCACCCAGGTCACGATACACGGATGATTATAATCCCGCTCCACAGCCTGAATCCATTCCTTGGTCATTCGCGCCACATAGGACTCTGAGAATTGATAAGCATTCGCCATCTCTCCCCACACCAGCAGTCCCAGGTGATCCGCCCAATACAAGTAGCGCGGGTCTTCGATTTTCTGGTGCTTGCGTGCTCCGTTGAAGCCCATTTCCTTCGTCAATTCCACGTCCCGACGCAGGTCATCATCACTTGGGGCAGTCAATATGCCCTCTGGGAAATAACCTTGATCCAGCACCATTTTCATATAATAGGAGCGGTTATTCAGCAGTAATTTCCCATCTACTATGGATATTTTTCGCATGCCGAAATAACTCTTCACCGTATCCGCAACCACACCGTCTACACTTAAAGTTAATTCCAGATCATATAAATTCGGTTTCTCAGGAGTCCACCAGCGTCCCAGACCATGGTCGTTAAAATCTTCAAGATGAATATGCCGATTGGCTGACTCATGTCGCAGCGAAAACGTATCTTCCACAACAAATTCTCCGTTAAATGTAATGGCAGCTGTTACGCTAACCACGACTCCCGGGCGATAACCGGACAGAAAAACATCCAATGCCATATTATTTGCGTCTATATCAGGAGTCAACCGGATTCTCCCGATATGCGTTTCCGATACTGGTTCAAGCCATACACTCTGCCAAATTCCGGTTGTGCGTGTATAGAATATCCCCGCGGATTTCTCTTCCCAGAACTGTTTGCCCCGCGGCAAAGTCACATCCCGGCTGTAATCGGTTGCCTTTACTACGACGGTATTGTCACCTTCAGTAAGGACATCTGTAATGTCGGCATGGAACGGCGTATGTCCACCTTCGTGCTGCACTACAACCTTCCCGTTCACCCATACTTTCGCTTCATAATCTACGGCGCCAAAATGAAGGAGCAACCGTCCCTTTTTATAATTGTCCGGTAAGGAAAATACTTTCCGGTACCAGACTATATCATGGAATCCTGTATCCCCTATTCCGCTTAACTGGCTCTGATAACAGAACGGTACGTTGATTTCACTGCTGAACACATGATCTTCATACCACGCTTCCCGCTCCCCCATTCCTTCGTCGTCATAATCGAATTCCCATTCCCCGTTCAAGCTCATCCATGCCTCACGTATAAATTGTGGACGGGGATATTCATTGCGTACTCGTTGGTCAGCCATTGTTTCTACTCCTTCTTTTCCAATAGTTATATCTTAGTTTTATTTATATGAGCAGCACGTCGCGTTGGCTTGGTAATAATCCATATGCTGAATCCGATGACCCCAAGTAACCCAAGTCCCATCCACAACGTATCCAGCAACCCCAATAGCAACAGCGGTTGATTTGATTTCAGCGCAAAGATAAGTACGTTACTCATGACTAGGTACCAAAGTACATTCCGCCCCATCGCCTCCAACGGGATAAACGGCAGCGGATATTTCTCCATCAACAGAGACACAAGATAATATCCGTACAACAATAATGCCGGCCCAATGATCCACCAAATTGAGGGTGGAAACCGCTCAGGCAGGGAAGCATTCGCCGACGAGAGCCACTTCCAGACAAATGCACCCGAGGCAATGACGGCTCCAGCAAACACACGTAAGTCCCAAGCGATTCGATAGCGGGCAAACAACATGCCTAGCAGATAATAAGAGAAATATTGCACCACTGGAAATGAAGCAAAATCTCTTGTACCAAGCAAAGGACTCAAAGCAACCATATGGATCGATTCATATGGAATACATGTGGTCAACAGCAGGATTCCCGCCATGGAGAACCCCATCCATTTTCGTCCGATCAACCATTTTAATGGAACAAACAACAACAAACCGAGAACGATCACATAAGTAAAGGATGACAAGAACTCAGACCAACCCGGCATGTCGCTCAGTAGCAGGATCGGCCTAACTGTGTTCCATTCCAGCGGACGTGTATCAATAAACAACCGAAATGCCGTCCCGGAAATATAAAAGGCTAATAGGGTTTTGACCGCTGTTCCCAGCATACGGTGCCAGACCCGCGAGAACGGCTTGCTATAGTAAGCCAACTGGCATACGTAACCGAAGCTGAACACAAAACCAGAGAACGTGATCAAGTTAATGACATCGATAAACTGTTGCCCTTGCGGGAAGATCATCTGGTCGCTGAAGAATTGCAAGCAATGGCAATACACCATCCCAAGTACTAACAGACCCTTGAATATATCAATCGCTCTTTCACGCTGATGCGTAGCCGTTAAGCCTCCGCTCATCCTTTAATTCCCGAGAGACTGACTCCCTTGATGATCTGACGCTCAAAGATCAGGAATAGAAGCATGATCGGCAGAGAAGCTATAGCATTAATAACCATTGGCTTCACATAATCTTCCGTATACTGGTTCATTAATGTAGGAATCCCCATCGGTAACGTGAACAGGTTGTCGTCGGTAACTGATAAGAACGGCCAGAGAAAATTGTTCCAAGAGCCAATAAACGTTAGAATAGCGATCGATACGAGCGCCGGACGGGTAAGCGGAAGCATGATACTTACGAATATCCGCCAGAGACCGCCGCCGTCCATCTGAACACTTTCTAGCAGATCGTTCGGGATTCCGTCAAAGAAACTCTTAAGCACTATAATGGCGAAGGGTGAAGCTAGAGCCGGAAATATCAGTCCCATGTAAGAATTCAAAATTCCCAAATCTTTGGCTACCTGGTACAGCGGAATGAGGATCGCTTCCCCTGGAATAAGCAGGCCAGCCAGAACGAAAAAGAACATAAACGTCCTGTACCTGAACGGAACCTTGGACAATGCAAACCCTGCCATTGCAGAGATCATCAGGGTCAATAGGGTTACACAAACGGCTATAAAAAAACTGTTCCAAGACCAACTGATTAATTTCGTTCCTGTAATGATTTCATGATAGACAGCGAAGGAATATGGTGGTGTAAACCAGTCCACTACGGACGTAATTTTCATGCCTTCCTTTTTCACCGATACCACAAGCATCCAGATCAGTGGAAAAACAAATAATATGGCCATCAACATTGAAACAATCCGATAGAACCATTTCATCTCTAGTCAACCCCCTTCCGGTTATTCATCCAGTACTGCAGACCAGACAACACAAGCAGAATAACAAATAGCATATAGGACATGGAGGATGCATATCCAAGGTCATTCTTACGGAAGCCCGTTTGCCAAATCAGTTGTATGACAGGACGAGTCTCATCCAATGGACCCCCGCCAGTCATGACATAGATCTGCATAAACACTTTAAAAGAGGCAATGATTTGCAGCATGGTTATCGTTTTGGTAATCGGGCTGAGCAGTGGGAGCGTAATTTTCCAGAACACTTGGGAATCGCTCGCTCCATCCAAACGCGCCGCTTCATAGACCTCATCCGGTACATCCTGCATTGCCGATAAGTACAAAATAAAGTTAAAACCGACGGTCCACCATAATGTTAATAGCGAGATGGCGATCCAAGCCAGATTCGTTTCTGACAGCCAAAAGATCTCCGAACTTTCAGGAAGCAGCTTCACCCAATGAAGCAAAGAATTTATAAGCCCCGTATATGGCTGAAATACAAACAAACCTAGAAAGGAGGCAACCGCCACGGAAAGGATGCTCGGAATAAAGAACACGCTGCGGTAAAATCTTTGTAGCTTGGAGTTACGATTGGCTATGAGTGCCAAAATAATTGCCAAGATGATCATTAACGGTGTTGTAATCATTACAAAAATCGTAGAGTGCCAGATGGACGCCCAAAAATCTTGATCATGAAACATCCGTTCATAGTTACCTAATCCAACGTACTTCATCTTCTTAATAAGCGTCCATTTATAGAAGCTCATCTCCACGCCCTTGATCATTGGCCAAATGGTAAACAGGAAATAAACGACCAAGAAGGGGAGCAGGAACAGGAATGCCTGCACATCCACTCTCAATTTCTTCATTTTCATAAGCGCTTTACCTCCCCATATGACCGACAGACTTTACGACAAATGCCGCAAAGTCTGCCGAATTCATTGCCTTGATCTGTTATTCGTTCAATATCTTCTGTACTTCGTCCGTCATTTTGGCAATTCCGTCTGTCGGAGTCAATTTGTTCGCCCACACTTCGTTCAAGTATTTAAACATGGCCAAATCGCGTATTTGCCAATTCTTCGTAGATGCTTTGCTGAATTTAACCGTAGAAGCTACAGATACATAGTCACTACGATATGGAAGATCTTTAAATTCTTGTTTCTCAAATACGGAAGGCTTGGAAGGAATATGACCGGCCTTCGCCCAGACCTGACCGTTGTCCGCAAGCCAATTGGCGAAAGTAATTGCCGCTTTCCGCTTCGCCGGATCTTCTTTCTTTGTTACCGGAAGAACTACCGTATGTGAGTCACCCCATGTAGCTTCTTGGTCAAACACCTTCGGAATCGGCATCGCGCCGAATTCAAAATCCTTCGTGGATTCCCAAGTCCCTGTTGCCCAAACACCTGTCATCATAATGGCTGCCGTGCCACTTTGGAAATTCTTATAGAAGTCGGGATCGTTCAATTTAATCACTTTATATTTATGATATAAGTCCTGAATGTACTGAGCCGCTTGAACTGCTTTATCTGTATCGATCTGCGCCGAGTTCAGATCATCGGAAACCACGTCATTACCGCCTAATTGGGAGTAGAGCGCCCACCACAGACGGAACGGGTCGTCATTCGTGTTCGACAGGGCAAATGGCGTCGCTTTCTGAGGTAATTTCTCTTTAAGCGTAGTCAAGAAGGTGATGAAGCCGTCGGCCGACTGTTCCATAATAGGCTTGCCTGCGTCATCAAGCAGTCCCGCTTCCTTCAACAATTTCTTGTTGTAGTACATAATGAATGGATGTGTATCGATTGGTACCGCATAATGGGCTCCATCCACGATAGAAGCATCAAGAATATTCTGATTAAAGGTTGACCAGTCTACACTAGCTTCGGTAGCTACATCATCCAGTTCGGACACAACCCCTTGGTTGATTAGGTCAGGTAGACGGGAAATATGCGAGATACCGACATCCGGACCATTGCCGTTACCAACTGCGGTAATGAGCTTCGTGTAATACTCTCCCCACTCCAGCTTCGTATTCTTGACTTGAATGTTAGGATGTTCCTTGTTAAAGGAATCAATCATCGCCTGCATATTGTCGCCGTCACCGCCCGAGAATAACGTCCAGAATGACAGGGTAATTTTCTCTCCGTCACCATTTGAAGCGCTTCCATTATCTTGGTCGGTCGATCCCTCGTTTGTAGCCGCTGCTCCATTGTTACTTCCCGAGTTGCCATTATTGCTGCCACCACATGCGCTTAAAATCACGGAAAACGAGAGTAATAAAGTAAGCATGATTCCAAAACTTTTTTTCATGTTGACCTCCCTTATAACTTTTGATGAAGGTACAAAACATCAATATTGTTTTATTACACATTTATTGTACCTTTTAGCTAATATAAAGCCGAATATACCATTTGTCAACGCTTTCAAACTATTATATTGTAACACTTTATTTATTAAACCTTTTATTACAATAATATTGTAATAAACAATGCAAGTCCCTATCTCGAACTATAATAAAAGGACAAGCTTTCCTAAATACGGACCCAGTTATTAACCTAACATAAGAGAAACCATCATTTCGGTATGAAATGATGGTTTCTCTTATTCTTGCTCATCCATGGTATAGGATACACGCATGACCATATCCTGATCGTAATCTCCGAATTGTTTGCCGAAGAGATTCACGCCGCCTTTGTGAATCGCATCCGACTTGACTCCGATCCGAACCCGGAGGCTCGGACGCTGATTCAAATACAGATCATTCAATGTGACATCCGACACTTTTTGCATATCCAGCGTAGTTCGTTCCTGGTCGATGCGCCATGTCTTTAGCAATCCGTATTGAGTCGTCCAATCGAGCCACCATGACGGATTCAGCACGCCCCGTCGGTCTCCAAAGTCTCCAGGGCTGGTCCACATTCCGATTTCTGTTCCGTTCACCCATACTGAAATATCCGATGGCCAATCATTGTCATAATTGGGCGCCTCCGAGCACATCTCCATCGACAGTTCAATCGATTGAATCTTTGCATTTTGGGGGATCTCCAAGGGAAGCATATACTCCACATACCCTTTGCGGAACCAGATGATCTGAGCCGCCACGTGTTTCGGATGATAGAAACTGGCTGGTTCATCCTCTCTTACCAGCATTCCTTCATGTGTAGCCATCCCGCATGTCGGGTGAACCTCACAATCACCATAATGACCAATAGGCATCTCCACCTCATACAACTTCATTCCGTCCCTTGTTGATCGGACAATCGAATTTAACCCAATCAGAATATCGTCATAATTCCGGCTGCATACCTTCATGGCCCCGCGCACGGCCGGAAGTAGTTCGGTATTAATCAGTCTGGCCGCTTCGAGCACCTTCACGTTATTGGCGACCGTCGAAACTGGAAGCTGCAAAGCCTCGGCAATTTCGATAATATTCATGCTCCGTGTATTAAGAAGGCGAAGAATGTCGACTCTGGATCGCGTTGAAAGGGCGTGAGCGACCTGAACCAACTTATCCGCTTCGTGTATACCAACTTCTAGCATAAGAACCTCCTACGAAATTTACATACATCATCTCTTAAGTACCTTACTACAATAAACTGTATTAAAGCAATAATATTAAATATATCGAATAATCGTTAGCAGATAAGCATTTCTCCTGTGAAATCAGAAAAACCGACACCTAATATGCCGGTTTTCTTATACAATATAAACAATATTCCTGTAATAAAAACGATAGATAACTGTAAGATTTGATTAGTTATACCGAATCAGCAAATCAAACGGGTAACGTCCAGCATTACGGCCATACAAAGCGATCCCGCCATCCTCCGCTTGCAATTCCAGGCGGAAAGAACGGTTACGATCCAGCTTGGAAGCTAACTGACCCGGTACATTCACCTTGCACAAATAACCATAAGAACCTGCCTCGTCTAACTTGTTCGCAACCGCCTGATAATGCCATGACAATACCCCTCTACTATCGGCCGGGTCGTTCGGCAAATCAAATGAACCAATCCGTTTGCCATCAACTAGAACGTTGACTCGTGAAGGGTGACGCACATCATCGGTCATATAATACGTATTCGGATTATATTCCACTTTGGCATCAGCACCATGCATGGCGCTAATCCCCATCTCGTTGTCCTTTGCTCCTTCAACATTGCGCGCAAGCACTCGCTTAGCACCTGCTTCGAACATAATTTCGATCTCACCAATCATCTTCTTCTCCGTTGAATCCGGTAGAGTGACGTCATATACGAAGTGCCCTTCTTCAGCACCGTTGACTTTTCCACCCTGAATAGCTCCCCACTGGTGCTTAAAGGTTTGCTCTATAAAGTCCCCTACTGGAATACTTACATAATCACCTTCCCCTTCAAACACTCCGTCCTCTTTATCGCTTCTTACATCAAACGTAATGAAGTTGCGGGTAAGAACATCATCTATTTCATTGATCAGGGAAATGGCGAGCACTGCCACTGCGTCCTGACCGGGCATAGTAACGGTCAATGACGGAAGAGGAGTTACTCCGAAGCCGTCCCACTTCACAGGAATATGTCCGTGGTCAGCAACAACTCGGGTACCCATATTGTCGTACCACAGTTCCCACTTTAACTGAAGCACCCCTCCATGATGTTGATCACAGAAGCTAGATCGTAGCAAAGGAACATTGACTTTCATACCTGCGTCTACTGTTTGACATGGTGGTGCATCGATAACGATAAAATCCGGTGAATGCAGATCAGCAATGGTCATGCCAGGTACAAACGCATCATAACCAAAGTCTTTATCGGACCCGTCAAGCCGGTAATAGCCGTTGAACTCGTTCGTAACATCGCGGAATTCAGTAAATACGAACCCGCACAGCTTATCATGTCGACGGAATTCATTCATCATATAACGGTAATGCCATGCCAAATCACTGTCGCCTGCTCCACCATCAATACCCCAGACGTTGCCGCACTCGCTGTTCATTAGCGGTGCATCGGATTGTACGTTACCGCCGATACAGTTAAAGTCTGAACCCACATATGTTTTATCCATAACCTCATTTAGATGGGAACGAAGCTGATCATACCCATTAATGTACAAATGCCATGTATTGATATCCGATTCGACATGATCATAGTTGCACGGCGAGTTATCCTCAATAATCCGGGTTGGGTCAAGCTGCTTAGCCCAGTGATATTTCTCTCGGACCCACTCCTGTGTCTCCGGCAGATAACTGCTCTGTTGTCGTATGTCAGCCGTCACGCCCGCTTCTTTAGCATCCGTCTTCAGTCCCCAAGTCTCATTGAACATAACCCATGAGAAAATAGACGGATGATTATAGTCCCGCTCAATGATCTCAAGTGCTTCTCTTTCATAGGATGTACGCGCTTTTTCATCCGGGTTACCCCAGAAACAAGGCATATCTTCCATAACGAGAATACCTAGCTTATCGGCCCAATACAACTTACGTGGCTCCTCAGGCTTGATATGAATACGAACAAAATTCAACCCCAAACGTTTCATGAGATATATTTCATCCCGCATTTCTTCATCCGACGGGTAAGTGAAATAACCTGACTTGTTATAGGACTGGTCAAGGGTACCATTCAAATAAATGGGCTTGCCATTCAATGTAATCCAGCGATATCCGCGTTCTTCGAAGCGAACGGTTTGGATCTCACGAATTCCGAAATAAGTACTAACTGCATCTGTGCCAAAACCTCCTGATAACTGCAGTTCCCCTTCGTATAGATAAGGCGTGTTTGGACTCCACAACTGGGGATCATTCACTTTTAAAGAGCTCTTAATTTCATTCTCACCTGCTACAAGGTCTAGATTTACTCTATGCTGGATAGAACTCTCTGCAAATTGCAGCGTTAATTCTGCTGTTCCAGCTTCATGCGCTGTGATTCTTGCCGTCACTTCAACCTGTCCGTCAATGAAGGTTACAAATTTAGCATCCTTCACATACGTTTGCGGTCGGGATTCCAACCAAACCGGTTGCCATATCCCGCGAATCTCTCCATATCCCTGCTTGCCACGTGCCTGATCATCGTGATCGAAATCCTCTACTCTTACGACAATCGTATTCTCGCAATCAACTTGCCAGGACTGAGTAACTTCGAACTCAAATGAGCCGTAACCACCTTGATGAGAACCGACATGCATACCATTAATCCACACATCACAAGAATAATCTATGGCTCCAAAGCGCAGAAATAGTCGTGAACCTTGTACGAAAGGCTGCCAAGTCAGAGTACGGCGATACCAGCCTATCCCTTTAGTATCACTACCGATTCCAGATAGAGGACTTGCCCACGAAAAGGGAACCGTAATCAAGGAGTCGTAAGCGATTTCATGATTGGTATGCCATTGATTTCTAATGCCTTCATCGTTGGGGTCAAAACAAAATGACCACTGGCCGTTCAAGTTCATCCAATCCATACGTTGCCAATGCGGATGTGGATGTTCAGACCGAGGAATGTTCAGACTTTCAGAATTCAATACAGAAGTACTCATTACATGAACACAACCTTTCAAATGTGAAGTTGAGCCCATTTTAGCACCAGTATATGTTTTTCGCAATGTTTATTATAGTTTTACAATACTCAATCTTCATTGTACAATAAGCTCATTCCATCATTACGAAAAGGAAAACAATTTATGAGCGAAATAATACAAGAAAGTATTCGTTATCCAGCATCGCGTATCTTGGACGTAGCTAAGGCACTATCCGGAGATGTCCGTGTTCGTATACTTGAAGCACTTGGTGACAGGTCGATGAGTGTCAGTCAGTTAGCCGAGGTCCTTGGTGTAGCCCAACCCACGATTTCTATCAACGTACAAACACTGGAGCAGGTAAATCTGATCGTCTCCACACAGGGTGCGAACCGCGAGAAAATATGCTCGGTCACTTGCCGTGCTATCCAACTTGACCTTCCTTCGAAACCAGGAGAAGGACTACATCCAACAGAAGAGATACATATGCCCATCGGCATGTTCTCCAACTGTTCTATACAACCGTCCTGCGGCATGGCAGGAAAAGACGGGAGTGTTATCGGATCCCAGGATGATCCACGAGTATTCTATATGCCGGATCGAATCGATGCATCCCTACTATGGTTCGCAGAATCCGGTTATGTCGAATACTATTTCGCCAATCCTCTACCCCCAGGCGTCATACTGGATGAGATTCGTATATCGGCAGAACTATGTTCAGAAGCGCCCTCGTTCCGTGAGGATTGGGCAACTGATATTACCCTAACCATCAATGACCAGCTCGTCGGCATTTATACTTGTCCTTCCGACTTCGGTGATCGCAAAGGCAAGCTAACACCAGAACGATGGAAGAGTGGAACGGAATACGGTATGCTGACCGAATGGAGCATCTCAAGTAAAGGCAGTCAGATTAACCATGTTCCCTCTTCTCCAACAACTCTCGACATGCTCGATCTGGCTTTTAATAAACCTATTCGGCTCCGTTTCGAAATACGAGAGGATGCGGTTAACAGGCGCGGTCTCAATCTCTTCGGCAGCCATTTCGGTGACCATGCCCAGGATATCGTGCTCTCCTTTACTCGCCGTTCTGAACGTGAACGACCATAAGCCCTCCCCATCAGGACAGCAACGGCTGAAACGACATAGCGGAAAAAGTTAGATCGAGCCGTACCTACTTGGTACATGCAGGCATTCCATACGACAAAGGTAATAACAGTACAGAAGATAACATTGTATCCGACCACCTTTATAAAATATACCAAGCACTGATGACTTGGATAACCGACGCAGAATTTCACCCTCTATCTAACATTAGCCCCTCTTGCATTGTTCGCATTGAGGGGCTAATGTTCAGTCCATTCTACTTTTATCTAAGATAAGAGTCCATTCATTGTACTATTCAATCGTGACTTCATCGACATATACTAAAGCGTTACCCACTGGAGTAGTAGCCTTTGATGTAACTTCAATGCCAATCGCTTGCGTTAAATTACGATTCGCAATATTACTGATATCTAGTGTAAATGTCTTGAATCCATTGATATCTACAGTATGAAGCCGGAGAAGCACTCCATCCCCAATTACTACCACTTTGAGTAAACACTTCAACATTTACACCGCTAACGTCGCTTCCGTCAGTAGACACGACTTTGATCTTGAACGTAATCTTCGATGCATTTGATAAATCAGCTGAAGTCATCCGACGCAACTGAAATTGTCCATCATTCAGTGTGAAGTCAGCTTGCATCGAGTACATACCATCCGAATATACGATATCGCTCACGGAGAGATTCTTAGCCAGCGCTGTATTATATTTGTTATTATCATCAACATTAATAGTAAATTCTTGTAACGTCTTATCCTCAAATCCATAGACGGTAGCTTGAGGTGAGGTTACATTCTTCGGAGTCCGAACATCGTCAAGATACACAGTAGAAGTTCCTGTACCCGTGAATCCTTCGAACTTAAGACCAATTGCCTGAACAATACTAAGGTCCGGGATACCCGCTAGGTTCAATGAAATGGTTGTAAACCCCGTTTAATCCACATTAACCATACCACTGTCTGCCCATGCCCAACTCGTTCCTGTCTTGATGTACACACGCCCTTGTGCCGTACCATTCGACAACTTAACCTTCGTGCTGGACACGCCCGTATTAAAGTAGATGGAACTGCCACTTGTGTAGACAATGCATGCAGCACAGCAAGTGACACTCCTCTTACTTCAATTTTTGAGTCAGGTGCTTTTGGGACTCCAGAGCAAGACCATGCGTATATAACAAGAGACGCAAATAATACTGTTACAATTGATGTGGATTCAAGTAAATATCCGTTATAAAACTAGGGTTATCCTGTATCGCAAAATAACCCTAGCTTTTGAAATAATGTTGTTTATCTCTAAATTATGCAACAAATAACTATGTCTGAACGTTATTATTATAGTATTTAAATAAATTTAGACTGGAGGAGAATATTTTGAAATATAAATTACTTTTGCTTATTTCAGTGATCACGGCTTCAGTTATATTCTCGTCAGTACCAAATGCTAATGCTGCACAATCTGTAGTAAATGGTTCTGTTCTTTTAAATGGTCACCCACTAAGTTTTAATGCCAAACCGATTGTAGCAAATGGAAATACTATGGTCCCTGTCCGTCAGATTTTTGAATCTTTAGAAATGAAGGTGGATTGGAATGCCAAAACTAAAAATATAACTGCTACAAAAGATGATTTAACGATAAGAATGACTCTAGACAGTTTTAAGGCAAGTGTTAATGACAAAGAGTATACATTAACACAAACTCCGTTTAATTCTCCTGAAGGTACGGTATATGTGAATCTTAGATTTATAAGTGAAGCAGTTGGTGCAACAGTGAGCTGGGATAATATAAAGAAGATAGTAACAATTAATACAAAATAAACGAATTGTATATATCGAGGCCACTGAAAAAACTTTCGGTTTTATTCTCAGTGAACTTATGCAAGATTAAAACGGCGACTTTTCGTTCAATCTATGAACGGAAGGCCGCCTTTCTTTACCTCAAGTTATCTTTTTTCTGCCATTAAAGTTATGATTTGTATCAGACCCATCCACGACTCAAGATAATGTAAACGAAGATATTCTGTGACTTGGGCGTCCGACTCCGCCTTAAGCTTACTGAATTATCATGAACCTTTTTCTTCACCCGTCGGATTGCTATCTCAATCATTCCCGAACTAACTAGATTTTAAATGTACTTTTCCCAAATCAAGCTCACAATTCTCTAGGTACCAAGATAGACGGATTCATCGCATCCCCAAACTTAACTAGAGTTTTACAACAATTGCACTAGTAGTCCGTTCGGAGGTAATCCATATCAAACCACCAACCAAGAATACTGCCCCAACCATCTGCCATATGCCCACACTTTCCTTAAAAAACATATATCCCATCAGGACAGCAACGGCTGAAACGACATAGCGGAAAAAGTTAGATCGAGCGGTTCCTACTTGGTACATACAGGCATTCCATACGACAAAAGCAATAACAGTACAGAAGATGACATTGTAACCGACCACCAAATATTCGGTAGCGCCTAAGTTTGCCCATGCTACTTTTCCCCAGGATGATAGAGTTAGAGGGAACATGAATAGCGCACCAAAAAAAATATACCAAGTGCTTATACGCAAAGCTGAATATGTTCTCATAAGTGGCATGCATGACAGATTGAATAGTGCTCCGATGAAGCTGACGCCAAGCGCCATAAGATTTCCCACCATATGCTTGGAAGACCATTCAAACCCTGTACCCCCACTGATGATGAAATATACCCCAACCATAGCAATAGCACCCCCTGTCAGAAGTCGAGCGGTTACCTTCTCCTTCGTAATAAATGGAGCGAATAACGCTGCAAATATTGGCCAAGGTGCTACATTGAGCAGGGAGGCATTAGCCAACGTCGTATACTGAATGGAGTATAGCACCATAATCTCAAGCAACGTGATACCGACTAAACCGATACCCATTAACTTAATCAACACACCAAGAGGCAACCCAACACTTTTCTCCTTCATTTTAAGCAATATGAAAAAGAATGGAACAGCCAACGAGAACCTTAGAAATGCCAAAAGAACCGGATCAAAAACATCCATGGCCAGGCGTGACAACCCAAAGTTAAGTCCCCATATAGCCGATACCAATATAAGACCACCGTAGTACACACTCTTCTTCTGCAAGATGCTGCACCTCTTCGCTCTATATTTTTTCCTTATTATAACATCCATATGACAACACTCTACAGCTAATAGAAAAAAGCCAAAAAATCCGTATTCAGATTTCTTGGCTTGTGAATTAGTTCATTTCTTCAATTATACAACCCATATGTCTCATTCACATCTTGAATATAGATAATCCCGTTACCTGGCTCATCGATCTTGAGCTGTGTTCGTATAGCCTCTACGATCGCTTGGGTCTTATCTTCTTCCGATAGGATCATGACAATCTCTTTCTCCGGTTCGATATTCATAGAGAATAACTTACTAGTCTCATGGATGCCTGAACCCCTCGCGTTGATGATGGTCCCACCCCTAGCCCCTGCTTGGGTCGCTGCCTCAATCGCATACTCTGCTTTACCTTTATCTACTACCACTGTAATGTTGTGATACATGTGATCCCCTCCCTTTCTTCTTGCATTCCTAATTTCTTTTTTATATTTCCTAGCCCCTATAACGTTAGAGACCGATGTAGTAAATGCTATGCCGTGATTGGGTTTATCGAATTTGAACTCTTTATCCAGCTCATGGAGGACGCGAGTTCCCGTCTGTGTGTCTGAAATCATCCATACAATCTCTTTTCTCACATCAGATAATGCTAAGAATTGTAGAATTCGATTGTGTACCGTGCCTTTTCCAAGAAATACACTACCTCCCGAGATCCCATGTTGTTTAGCTATATGCAATACTTTGCTTCCCAATCCGAAATTCACGATAATGCAGACTAACTCAAGTTCTACGATTTCAGTTAGTTCCTCCACTGTTCTCTAGTCCTCCTTTTTTAGATTTCATTTTGAAAATAAATCCTAACACCTGTAAAGCAATAATAGGTGTCATTGCCACCATGGCAATCATGCCAAACCCATCTACTAACACATTAGCTCCATCGATGGATTCAGCCACACCTTGTGCAAATGCTAATATGAACGTAGCTGTCATTGGCCCAGAGGCGACGCCTCCTGAGTCGAAACCAATACCAACAAATAATTTCGGAACGAAGAACGTCATCGTCAGCGAGATGATATATCCAGGCAAGAGATAATGCCAGAGCTGAATTTCAGGAACAATAATTCGTAACATCGATAACGCAACGGCAAAGCCGACACCGATAGAGAGTGTAAACAGAATCACTTTTCTTTTGACATACCCGCTTGTTACATCCTCTACCTGATGCGTTAATACATAAACCGCAGGTTCGGCCAATATGGTCACCAGACCCAGAATGAATCCTATAATAATAACGTAAGCTTTATTGTTTAATGAAGCTAACGTATGTCCGAGTGCGGTCCCTACATCCATGAACCCGGCATATACACCACATAAGAATAGAACAAGGCCAATAAAGGTGAAGAATACGCCAGTAACTATTTTTCTAAAGGTTCTTCTGGACAATTTAAAGGAAAATTTCTGAAACACCATGAATATGAGTAAAATCGGAAGTAGTGCGATAAATACTTCTCCTGCGATCTTGGGAATTTCGTGGATAAATGGACCGATGATGGATGTGGAGGTTGAGGTGTGATGCTCTAAGCTGCCTGTAATTTTATCTGTCTTGGTCACAATACTCATAATCATCACCGATAGAATGGCTCCTGTCGATGCGATAGCAACTAATCCGAAGCTATCTTTCTCGGATGCTTTACTATCTTTCTTCAATACAGACACACCCATGGCAAGAGCCAGAATGAATGGAACGGTGAGTGCACCGGTGGTTGCACCCGACGCATCGAATGATATCGCTAGAAACTCCGGTGATGTAAATATCGCAATTGCGAAGATCATCAGATACAGGACCATCAATACTTTATACAAGGGGATGTTATACACAATTCTTATAAGACCTATGGCCAACATAATCGCGATTCCAACGGACACAATGGCCACAATACTTATCTTCGAGATCATTCCTGATGTAACCGTATCGACTTGTGCTGCGAGGACGTGTAAATCAGGTTCTGCAATCGAGATGAAGAAACCAAGTGCTAGACCGGCAACGACTACGATCCATATTTTGTTGGTCTTGGCGATCACGGATCCCATGGAGTTCCCTATCGGCGTAATGCCAATATCCACTCCAAATAAGAAGATAGATAAGCCAACCACAATAAACACTACACCGATCAGAAATCGGTAGATCAACATCGAATCCAGGGGTGCCAAGGTGAAATGTAAGATCAACACGATGAACGTAATAGGCAGAACGGCATACAGTACTTCTTTTAATTTTTCAAATAGCACATTCAAATCAAAGTCAGTCCCTTCTGTCAAATTGTCAATATATGATGATTTAATGTATTTCTTTAATCATAGTGATTTTTATGTGAGAATCATTGCCTATATACGCCTCTATCGCGAACTTAGTTGATACTAATATTTTCCGAAATGCAATAACCGATTATACTAAGCTTATAACCTCAACGTATCATCATACGCTGGTTGGTAAGCTCCTCCCAACACACTTTGCACACCAGAATAAGGTTCATCAGCTATTTGCCTAATATATATGGAAGGTGCTGTAATCATGCCAGTTAGAAAATTCGGTGTATTAAAATGTAAAGTTGTAGCTTACAAAGAGGAACGTGATGATCACGATCCCCATTTTCAAATTGAAGTGATCGACGGTCATAATACGCACTACAGAATTGCAGTGAACGTCATGTCTAGCTCTGACCAATCGGAAGTTCTCTATTTAGTCGATGAGCATTTCAATGCATCCGCGATCACATCTTTACCTGAGTTGAACCTAGGGTACACGCCCATTAACAAGAACAACCGAGACATTGCTCTAGATTATATCCGTAGCCCATTGCTCGACTCTTCAGCCATGCAACCTTTACCTCATCATATGACTGGACCAGATAATGATCTAAATGATCTCATGACCAAATATATTCAGAAAGCTATTGATGATGAAGCCACTCTATATGTCTACGGCTCTAGATGGGGTCCTGATGGCGCACGCGATTCAATATTTAGATTCAAACCCGGAAATGGCATGCACAATATTCATATGAATCAAGGAAATGTTGGACGTTGGAAGGGGGATAACGGAGCTTATCAAGACGGTGGATTACTCATCCAATTCATTGACAAGTGGGTTGGTATTTTCTTAGCTTTCTCGTCTCAATCTTGGTGTACCGATGACCATGGTCATCCAACAGAATTCTGTGATCACATGCAACAACGAACCGGAGAAGTCTGAAGATCCATTGATTCCTTCCAAGCATAAACGACCTCTCCGTCCTTTAGTGGCGAAGAAACGTTTAGCATTGAAATATAAGACTATTTATAAGCAGAAGTACTTATAAATTCTCATATTTCAAAAAAAAGGCCCACCTTGGTACGCATTGTAAAGAGGCGAGGTGGGATCTGTTACGGTTATTGTAATCAATATGTATTAATCTGTCTAATCATTCTTTTCATCAATCCTCACAAAATAATTCTCAATGACATCTACCAAATGATCGCTAATTAACGACCAACCTTTATCTTCTCTCCATATATCCAACTGGATTAATGACTGTAATGCCGTCTGTTTCCAAATGATATTCATCGTTTCTTACGTCTAGCTAACTGCTCTAACACTTCTTCCTTTGACAAGGACGGGTTATTGCCAATAATTGCTTCAAGTAAAAGCTTCTCTTCTTCATGATCTGTGACATCGTAATAAGGAGACTGGGTAACTTCCTCGATCTCAACCAGCATAAATTTGCATTTACCTACCTGAATATAAGCCTTTCCATGCGATAAAGCGCTAGATAGTTCTTCATTCTCAAGTTTGACGAGTTTCATTTGTTCTTACCTCCCATACTCAGAATCATCTACCACAAATGAAACAATAAGTTTAGAACTGAGAAGTCTTCTTGTAGTTATGGATATAAGTATTTCTTCACAGACCCTGACTACACGACAATGAGTTTTTTTAATAGAAGGTGTTGCAGTTGACTCGGTATCATGTAGCAACCTCAATGTTTATCGTTGCCTTCATTCCCATTGCGCTCATAACCGCTTCGATTTTCTCTGCAGTGGCTCCATAATACTCGTTACGCTCATCTCGGGACACCTGTGCATCGGATACTTCCAGCTTTCTAGCTAGATCGGATTGAGACATATTGATATATATTCGATAAGCAATGAGGTTTTTTCCTATGTCCGTAAACTTGTGAATTGGATTAAATGATCCTCTTTTTATTCTTTCATAATACTCCACTTCTTCATTTAATTGTTCGTGAGATGAAATTAACGGTTCAATTGCCATATCAATCTGCTCATCATTTAGACCCATTTCTTTAAAACGCATTTTTTCTTTCGCAATAAAATCCTTATCTTCCTTCAATTTTTCCTTTGCTTTTTGATAAGCTGCTTCATTTTTTATCAACTTACTCAGCTCCTCCTCTACTTAATTGGAATTAAATAAACAATATTGTTAACTTAACTAATAAGTTAAGTTAATTATAATCCAGTTATTATAAATGTAAATGATATCCTTATTCTGCTAAGGTAAGATAGCTTCAGGAAGGGACATTTTCACATCCTTCATTGACTCTTTCATATTCTCATACACTCGAAAGATCGATTGAAAGCTTACGACACACAAAAACCCGAGCCCCCATGTAACTATCACGGATTCCTCGGGTTATTCAAACCATGAGTATTCATATGGATGTCTATCTAACTGCTCTAACACATTTTCCACTGTCGTTATAATAACAAGTTCTCACTTACAAGTGGAACACACGCACCCCGAGTTAATTCACTGCAACAACCGGCCGTGCCTCAATGTATCCTCGATACCCCATGTTTCATCTCAGACATATGTTGTCATAAAACAAACCCATATTATTTATTGATATTAAGCCGTATAAGTCAGTTTTTAGGATAACATATGTCAGGTAAATTAACGTGTCTTAAACACGCCTTATCCGAAGTCTTCTAACTCACGACTAAAGTCACGAGTTTGCGAAAACTAGTAAATCAAAAGGAGTTCTTCCAACGATTTCTTTGAAAATTCTGGATGAATACCACGAAGAATATCCCGCTACATTAGAGAGCTGCTTAAGCGTAATCTCTTCATATATATGGCCATCAATATATTCCTGCATTTGTTGCACCGCCATGACGATTTCAGCCTGTTTCATCTTCTCACCTCCTTGGATCTATCCTAATTCAAAAGGAGAAGTCATTCTTGACTTGAATTGCTCTTATTCCATTTATCTATCTTCATTGATCCTTGTGACCGTGCCCCTTCAGTCATACAACAAACTCAATGCCTACAAGACATTGAGTTTGTTGTATGACTGATCTATATCGTGATTCAAGACTAGCGTCATCCGAATGTAGATTATGAATTATTTTCGAGACTAAATATTCTGTTCATTGATACCTCTAGATCTGCAAACACAACGGATTGGATCGTTTCCTGCTCCATATATAGTTTCCTCACAGCGTACGTACTATTGTGCAGTGCATAGACATGAACTGTTCGATTACCCGGGTCGACAATCCAATATTCCTGAACCCCATAATGTTGATATAAATTGAATTTCTCATTGAAATCCTTGAGTGCGGTGGAGGGTGACAATACCTCTACGATCAATGAAGGCGCGCCGTGACAGCCCTTTTTGGATATTTGATCTTTGGAGCAAACAACCGAGAGATCTGGCTGCGTGATATGATCAGGTGAAGTGTACTCATCATTTTCGCTAAAATAGACGTCAAAAGGAGCAACAAATACATAACAATTCCGATTTTGAAAAAAAGTCCGTAGGGCAAAATGAAGCTCTCCCACAATAAATTGATGTAAAGAGGTTGGTGCAGGAGACATATTATATGCTCTGCCATGAATTAGCTCCCAGGTTCCGTCCCATGTTAGCCATTCTTCATACGTATGAGGTTTCTTCTCATCTGGTTTTGACACAATATTTGACCTCCTCTTATAAATCATATTTTATCCATTGTAGCATGGCTAACCAGGTTAGTGCTCCTACTTCGAGTTTTCACATCAACCAAGTCTTTTAAACAATAACAATCAGTAGATTACACTCTAGACAATTCATCTCTGAATGCTGGTCTATTGGCATAATGGTTGAACAGTTTCTGCTCGATCTCAGATGCCTGCTCTTTCCCACCCACTTTCTTCAACCTCCGAATAATCGCACATACGCTTTGATAATCCTTCCTGTTCCTTGCATATGAAGCAGCTTGCTCAATGTATTGCCCGTAAACCCTGTAAACCTCTTCCTTGAATTCAGGAATAAGGTGACTATATAGCGTCTCTACCGATGAGGGTCTTCCTTTAACATACTCAAGAAGTTTGAGTCGCTCGCCTTCCTCGATCAGGATGTAGGTATATACGTCATCAGAATTCCACTTCTGATTCTCCAATAGAAGAATGATTTGAGGATAGATAGAGAGCCATTCTTGTGTATTATATGTGTTCTTCAATTTATTGTAGTATTCTGTACTGCCATTTAATATGAAATCCATTGCCAACGCTCGTTGTTCCTCAAGCTTCCCTGCGAGATGAAATGCTGTATACCGATATTTCTTCCATTGATTTAAAAGACCCGGCCAGCATGCATCCTTCTGTTCTCCATCAAGAGTAAGTTTAATGACGTAGTCATACTCCTTATTCTCCAATGCTATCTCTATCGCCATTACTCTAAACTTCGAATAGTGAAGGTTCTGTTCTATAAATTCCTGTGCTTTTATCAGCCCATCATGTTCCTGAATCATATGATATCTGATTAGATTTATCTTTTCCGTTAAGTAATTGACACTCCACGAATCTCCTTCTCCACTGTTTATGATGGATAGTAAATGTTGTTCTAATGTATTCCTTAAGTCCGGAGTATCCGCAAGTTCAGAACATCTTACAAGAATGTCTAGCTTCCAATCCACCCAATCCCCATATCGTCTATGGGTTGATTCTGCGATCAACTTCTCGAAAATATGTTCTTTGTCCACTAAACTTAATTCCTTATTGGCTGTAATCTCACTCATAAAAGCAAGACTTTCCCCTATGACTTCTCCAATTACACCATCGGAATCATCTGCTCTCTGTAGCAGCTCCATCATTTCATGAATGACGCAAAGTGCAAGTTCTATAGCGTGTATGTTGTTATTCTGTACACATGCAACCCGAGCCTTATCCAGAATCATATCTGCTCCCTTAGTAGCAGCACTGATACCTCTATAGGATACAAATCCATATCTATCGGAATTATTACTTATATAGGTTCGGATAAGGTCAATTGCCTGAGCGATTTCATCTTCATCTTGCTCATAATTGAAATTCAACGCAATACGATACCTAATTTCCTCATACTCAGATGCAATATCTAGCAGAAATTCCACAAGCTCATCTTTTGTCATGTTAGTTAATGTCTGTTTGATATCAGGAATCTTTCCTTGTTTGAACACGGGAGATTTAATGGTACCTTCAGAGTCTATACTTTCTTTCAGATCACGCAAAGCAAGAAACACAGCTACCTGATGCTTACAATACTCACCCATATCGTACGGGCAATTACACAGAGTTGCGATTATGTCATCATTATGATCAAGTTTAACTCTAACATTGTAAAGATCCGTGCCTTCAACTTGCGCCTCATAGACATTGTCCTCCGTTAGCTGGACTGATGCTATATATTCATTCTCGTAATAGTCATACCCTCTTGCAAATATTTTATTATCAATATCGTTCTCAATACTATAAAGATTCATATGATCAGCTCCATCTCTCGATCTTACTCATTTCCTTCTTCAATAAATCTATAGGTTCTGCATAGCCAAGTGATCCACACATCAACCGACCAGTCCATTTATTAAGTTCTACTAAATTCAAAGTTTCACTGGGTATGTGTTCTTCAATTTCCCAAGATATATGAATATGGAATTCTTTGATTTGACTGAGGATACTTCGATCATGCGTCTTGGTATAACTCACTTCACCACAATTGGCTATATAGGTATCTACTTGTTTCTCCGAGAAACCCTCTGCGAGGAATGTTTCATGTATAGCATCTAGAACAATACGGTCAAATTTTTTAAAATGTTCAGCCTTTAATCCGTATAACACAATACAGTATCGCGTCTGATTGTTCATGAGAATAACGCCTTTTCTTCGATCGAACATAAATAGATTACCATGCCATTCATAGAATGGCTCACGCTTAATCGGCGTAATATCATTTGTCTTTATTTTCATAGCATCCGCTAGTTTTTTAGTGCATTCTATAAACATATCTTCACCTTGCCCTTATGTATGAATTGTAATATTGTAATTGTTATCTTTTCAATAGTAGCATGTATTCTAAACTGGAGACTACTTGATCCCTAGTCCTTTTATTCAATCAAAAAAATTTATGTATTTCCCCGCACCTTTATTAGCGTTCCATTAGTAATCTCTCTGCATAACACAAAAAAATCGAGGAACCCATATCATGGATTCCTCGGCGGTTAATTATAGTAATCGTTATGAAGCATTCGTGCGAACAAGACCTTTCTACATCTGTAGTCTGTTATAACCGATCCCTTCCTAATCCACTAATCGAATCAAGCTATATTTCTTCTTACCCTTACGAATGATGATAAACCGACCATCAAATGATTGGTCTGCAGTTACTTCCGTGTTAACATCCTCTACTTTTTCACCATTCATCGAAATGGCTCCGTTATTAATATCTTCTCTTGCCTGACGCTTAGAAGGTTCGATTCCTAGATCTACTAGCCAGTCCACGATGTTCTTCGTTTCTTTGGTTGCTTCGAATGTAGGCATTTCTTTGAACCCTTGCTCTATTTCATCGGCTGTTAATGATTTAATATCTCCACTGAATAAGGCTTGTGAGATTTTGATCGCTTGCGCTAATGCTTCTTCGCTATGAACGAATTTCGTCATTTCTTCAGCAAGTACCTTTTGCGCTTCACGTTTACCTGGATCTGTTGTAACCTTATTCTCTAATTCTTCAATCTCTTCTTTCGTTAAGAACGTGAAGAATTTCAGGTATTTCACGACATCACGATCATCTTGATTCAACCAGAATTGGTAGAACTCATAAGGTGATGTCTGAGCAGGATCTAGCCAGATTGCTCCGCCTGCAGATTTACCGAACTTCGTACCATCTGCCTTCAACATTAAAGGAATCGTTAATCCGAATGCCTTCGCTTCTGAACCTTCTTTTTTCCGAATCAAATCTAGACCACTCGTAATGTTACCCCATTGATCCGATCCACCAATCTGTAATTGAACGCCTTCTTCAGCATACAAGTGGTGGTAGTCCATGGACTGGAGAATCTGGTAAGTGAATTCTGTAAAAGAAATCCCACTATCTAGACGGCTAGATACCACATCTTTGGCCAGCATCGCATTGATACTGAAGTTCTTCCCATAGTCACGCAAGAAATCGATAATATTGATGGAATGAGTCCAGTCGTAGTTGTTGACCATTTTCAACTGAGCATCATTATCCGTAACGAATAACTTCTTCATCTGAGCTGTTAGGGCGTTCACATTGTCTTGGACTTGCTCTAATGTCTGTAATTGGCGTTCGGATGAACGTCCACTTGGATCACCAATAGTTCCTGTTGCTCCACCAATCAGAATAACAGGTATGTGTCCGAAGGCTTGGAATCTCTTCAACATCATGAATGGAATTAAATGTCCAATATGCATGCTATCTCCGGTTGGATCGACACCACAGTACAAGGAAATCTTCTTCTCACTAACTAATTCACGCAAACCCTCTGCATCTGTCTGTTGGTTAATCGCACCGCGCCATTCTAATTCATCAATAATATTCATGTTACTCATGATCATCCATCCCCTTTATAAGTCTTGGTCCATCCATATGCATACAATAAAATGCAAAAATCGCCCCCATGTCTACAATAGACATAGGGACGATATAATAACCGTGTTACCACCCAAATTGCATAAACAGTGCTGCCACTATTCATACCACTCATAGCCCTATTATCGTTGGCTAGTCCGCTTAGTGTTACCTAAGATACTCCGGAGTGTAATTCACGAGACTGTTTGTGCTAGGTCACATCGACCCCTAGCTTTCTGATGAACAGTGACAGCCTGCTACTAATTCCTTCAACGTATACCGTGTATTAGATTAAAATCAGTATAGAGAATGACAAGTCTATTGTCAATTATTTAAGAAATCAACTTAGCTTTGAGTGTCTACCAAGAACAACGTTTAGCTTACATGCGACTCTATCATGATTCAATAACGCTTGAGAATATCTATGATGATTATCCAGTGTTACTTCGATTCATTCATCCCTTGTCATGGTCACCCCGTTCAGCGTACAATCAAATTATTCAGATCCTACAAAGGGGTTGTGTTTATGAGTTTCTTAAAAGGACTTGGTCAAGTCGCAGGTGAAGTTACAGGCAAAGTGATCGGTGGAAGTGTCCGCGTCGTTGGCGAGCTTACCGGTAGCCCTTTCGTTAAGGAAATCGGTGATAGTGTGGAGAAGGCTTCGATTATTGCAGGTACGACGGCAGGTGACCTAGCTAGTGGTGTTTATGACACAACGGCAGGGCTCATCACTAACAATGACCAACAATCAAGTAATGGAATGAAAGATATCGGTGGTGCCCTTTCTACAACAGCTAAAGGTGTAGTCGGTGCTGTGAAATATACCTATGTCAATGGTAAAGAAGTTGTACAAGGTTTATCCGAAGAGGATTATGAGAAAGTCAAAGAAGGTGCCAAAGGGTTAATTAAAGTGGCTGCGGTGGGTACGTTGGCTGTTGGCGTATTGGACATCGTGGATGGTCCGGATGGCGTAGATCAGGCGTAGTGCATCCATGGAGTGAAACTTATCCTTTCCTGTGAAAGTCTTTTTTGGATAAACCCAACTTTCATTGTAGGGGGGCGGACGTAAAGCCATGTTTATTTCTTATGTAAAAAGAACTGCTCTTTGCAGTTCTTTTTGTTTAGATTTCCACAATTTCAGTTACCGGGAGGTCTTTATCGGGGCTGATTTCATTTTAAAGGGAAGATTGGACCACCGTCAAGAAAGTAGACACTCCGTTAAGAAATTTATTATGCATTCTTCTTCTTTTGAAAGAGCGCAGCAAAGCGAACCGGCGATAAATAACCAAGTTTACTGTGGATACGTTTACG
>NZ_JCAIUM010000019.1:0-86064 GCF_059445545.1 Paenibacillus sp. Y568 | reverse complement strand
GATGAGATTTCCCAATTAGTAAGACCCCTTGAAGACGACGAGGTAGATAGGTTGGAGGTGGAAGTGCAGCAATGCATGGAGCTGACCAATACTAATCGGTCGAGGGCTTATCCTAATATTCTGGAGTTTAGGCTTCAGAAGCAAATGAAAGTTTCGAACTGCAAATTCATTCGTATCTAGTTTTCAAGGATTAAACCTTGTACTGATTTTATGTTGCATACCTTTTATAGGGTAGGATATTTTGTTGAAGTATGAACAAAGTAGACAAGCAGCACAAAAATCCTGTTTGGTGGCGATAGCGGAGGGGTTCCACACGTACCCATCCCGAACACGACCGTTAAGTCCTCCAGCGCCGATGGTACTTGGACCGCAGGGTCCTGGGAGAGTAGGACGCCGCCAAGCAGAATACCACAACTCATGTGGTTTTTTTTTGCCTAGATTGTTTAGGTGTACATAAGGGCCCTTAGCTCAGTTGGTTAGAGCGCACCTCTGATAAGGGTGAGGTCGGTGGTTCGAGTCCACCAGGGCCCACCATAATAACATAACACACCAGTAAATATGGGGCCTTAGCTCAGCTGGGAGAGCGCCTGCCTTGCACGCAGGAGGTCAGCGGTTCGATCCCGCTAGGCTCCACCATATTCCCTGATAGCTCAGTTGGTAGAGCACTCGACTGTTAATCGAGTTGTCACAGGTTCGAGTCCTGTTCGGGGAGCCATTAAGGCCCGTTGGTCAAGCGGTTAAGACACCTCCCTTTCACGGAGGTAACAGGGGTTCGATTCCCCTACGGGTCACCATTATTGTTTTTATTTAGACGGAGGCTTAGCTCAGCTGGGAGAGCATCTGCCTTACAAGCAGAGGGTCGGGGGTTCGATCCCCTCAGCCTCCACCATCTTTACTTTTTTAAGAATTACTTTTACACCGTGCCGGTGTAGCTCAACTGGTAGAGCAACTGACTTGTAATCAGTAGGTTGGGGGTTCAAGTCCTCTCGCCGGCACCATTTTTATAAATGAGGAACCGTGGTGTAGTTGGCCTAACATGCCTGCCTGTCACGCAGGAGATCGCGGGTTCGAATCCCGTCGGTTCCGCCATTTTTTAAAAAATTAAGGCTCGGTAGCTCAGTCGGTAGAGCAGAGGACTGAAAATCCTCGTGTCGGCGGTTCGATTCCGTCCCGAGCCACCATAGATTTGAACAATGTTTCGTAGGTGCGCCGGTGTAGCTCAACTGGTAGAGCAACTGACTTGTAATCAGTAGGTTGGGGGTTCAAGTCCTCTCGCCGGCACCATTACGGAGGATTAGTGAAGTGGCTAAACACGGCAGACTGTAAATCTGCTCTCTACGAGTTCGGTGGTTCGAATCCATCATCCTCCACCATTTTGTATCTCATCAGAGGTATAACATTGTACTACACAACCGATACTGTTGTAGTTGTTGGGGATTAGCCAAGCGGTAAGGCAACGGACTCTGACTCCGTCACCATAGGTTCAAATCCTATATCCCCAGCCATATATGAGCCATTAGCTCAGTTGGTAGAGCACCTGACTTTTAATCAGGGTGTCGAAGGTTCGAATCCTTCATGGCTCACCATTTTTTTTACAAGTGTGCGCGTGTGGCGGAATTGGCAGACGCACTAGACTTAGGATCTAGCGTTTCACGACGTGGGGGTTCAAGTCCCTCCACGCGCACCATTGATTTGCGGACGTGGCTCAGCGGTAGAGCATCGCCTTGCCAAGGCGAGGGTCGCGGGTTCGATTCCCGTCGTCCGCTCCATTTTTATCACATGCATTTGCGCCCTTAGCTCAGCTGGATAGAGCGTTTGACTACGAATCAAAAGGCCAGGAGTTCGAATCTCTTAGGGCGCACCATTATTTTAATAGTTATATGTATGCGCCGATGTGGCGGAACTGGCAGACGCGCGCGACTCAAAATCGCGAGGGAAACCGTGGGGGTTCGAGTCCCTTCATCGGCATACATTATCGGGACGTAGCTCAGCTTGGTAGAGCACCTGGTTTGGGTCCAGGGGGTCGCATGTTCAAATCGTGTCGTCCCGATACTTTTATTTAATGCGGGTGTAGTTCAATGGTAGAACTTCAGCCTTCCAAGCTGATAGCGTGGGTTCGATTCCCATCACCCGCTTAGAATCGAAAAACGTGTAAATCCATGATATAAAGGATTTACACGTTTTTTTATGTTTATTTTTAGATGAATACATCCCAAATCTAGTGAATTATATACGATTATGATATCCTAAGATAAATTCAGTGGGGAACTTTTTATTCGTTAGGTAACCCTGCACAGATGAAGGAGAGATGCGGCATGAGTATCGTACAAAATGTGACGGAGCTTATAGGTCAGACACCCATGGTGAAGTTGACTCGAACGATCCCAGCCGGAGCTGCAGAAGTATACGCGAAGTTGGAGATGTTCAATCCTTCTGGGAGTGTTAAAGATAGAGCAGCTTACAATCTAATTGATACTGCTGAGAAAAATGGGTTACTTTCCCCTGGGGGTACCATTATTGAACCGACTAGTGGGAATACGGGGATTGGATTAGCTATGATTGCCGCGGCTAAAGGGTATAAAGCTATCTTAATTCTACCTGATAATATGTCCAAGGAACGTATCAATATTTTAAAAGCTTACGGAGCCGAGGTTGTTCTAACGCCAAGTAGTGAAAGAATGCCAGGTGCCATTGCGAAGGCACTGGAACTTAGAGAAGAGATCCCGGGGAGCTTTATTCCACAACAGTTCGAGAATCAAGCCAATCCTGACATTCATCGCACCACGACAGCTCTAGAAATATTGGAGCAAATGGATTATCGCTTGGATGCTTTCGTGGCGACAGCGGGTACGGGAGGTACGATTACAGGTACAGGTGAGACGTTACGTGCAGAATTGCCGAATATACACATTGCCGTGGTTGAGCCAATGGGTTCACCTGTACTATCAGGTGGCCAACCGGGACCTCATAAATTGGTAGGAACGAGTCCGGGGTTTGTTCCTAGTATCCTGAATACGAGCGTCTATGATGAGATCATTCAGATTGCTGATGAAGAAGCGATTGGGATGATGCAAGACCTTGCCCGATTAGAAGGGATTCTAGTAGGACCATCCTCAGGAGCATCCGTTTATGCAGCAGTACAAGTAGCTAAAAGATTAGGTGTTGGTAAAAGAGTGGTCTGTATAGCTCCGGATACAGGTGAGCGTTACTTGAGCATGGAATTGTTTTAGAGGAAATAACAAGTAGAACCGGCAATGCCGTGTTGGTTTCTTATATTTATAAATAAACCGCTGTGGACAAACCTGGGTCATTGTCCTCAACGGTTTATTTGGTATTCTAGTGAAATACGCCATGATCTCCATGTTACAGTTGAATCGTATGATCACGTGACTAATCCCTTGGGTAATCCACTCTCATAATATCTAGAAAAGGTACTTTAATTACTCCCATATCGTTCTCAAAATGAACTAATCGCGTTCGTGAGTCCATGATCGTAATTCGACCTCGTACTTGCTCTTCCCGTCCCCAGACGGTTACTTCAATCTCGCTGTCTTCATTTTTTGCTTCGACAAGTTGATTCCCTAACTCTTCTAATTCAAATTCATCTCGAGTAGGTCTTTTTGCAACCTTTGTCTTAGCCATATACATCCCTCCCCTTACGCAACTAAGCACTATCTTCAAGTATAACGTCAATTGTTATTCAAGTCATTGGCAATTGCATCAAGAGGTGTTATATAGGCCAATATGCTGCAGATCCAGGATGCTAGACCTTGCTCCAATATTCAAGCAATGGACCTTTTTCCCTAGGTTACTGAACCACAGATAATGCCTAACACTTCGTGTGTATTACTGTGGTAATGAAGATAACGAAATACACCATTCGTCGAACTATTTCTCCAATCATGAACATTAAAGATCGGTTCAACTTCCTTCGGGTTCTCGTGCAAACCCAATATACAGAATAACCGGCCAATGTGGATGATTGGGGATGGAGCTTATACAGAAACTACAAAATGTAATCAATTAGGGATAATTTCTCTAGATAAAAATAATGACGATCACAACTTAATGTTAGAGTATATAACTCCAAAATGGCACTTAAATAAATACTTTTCTCCATAAATTATTGATTGTAGACAGATTGACTCAATATTTGCCTACCTGTTTTACGCTTTGTCTAGTGTTAGTGATAACACATGAGCGTATGATGTTATTAAAAGGAACACGAAGTACGTATTATCCGAATCTGGCAGTCATATATGTCATTAAATATAACATTAATATCTTTTATAGAGTTAACGGGGGAGTGGATATGGGTATGACAGCGACGAGGATTCCTGAAATAGAACTAGATCAAATTAGTATGCAATATGCGACAGATTCCGCTGAGGTATTGGCACTTCACCAAGTTAGTATGGACATTGCTAAGGGGGAATTTGTTTCTCTATTGGGACCTTCGGGTTGCGGTAAGACCACGCTTCTTCGACTAATGGCGGATCTAATTCAACCAACAAGCGGCACCTTAAGAGTAGCTGGAGAGACGGCTAAGGAAGCTCGATTGGCACAGAAGTATGGAATCGTCTTTCAAAGCCCTGTGCTGTATGACTGGAGAAAAGTTAGGGACAACATTACGCTCCCATTAGAAATGATGGGTGTTAAGAAATTGGAAAAGGAACGTAAACCCGATGAACTGTTGGAACTGGTTGGGTTAGAGGGTTTTGCAGATAAATATCCATGGCAGTTAAGTGGGGGAATGCAACAACGTGTTGCGATCGCTAGAGCTTTATCTATGGAGCCAGAGATTCTGCTTATGGA
The DNA here is from genome assembly GCF_059445545.1 of Paenibacillus sp. Y568. Lineage (NCBI taxonomy): Bacteria > Bacillati > Bacillota > Bacilli > Caryophanales > Paenibacillaceae > Paenibacillus > Paenibacillus sp. Y568. The sequence continues at coordinate 81,249 of NZ_JCAIUM010000019.1, read as the reverse complement.
TGAACCCTTCTCTGCACTAGATGAGTTCACGAGAGAGCGGCTTAATGAAGAACTCCTGTCGATTTGGAGTAAGGTACAGAATACAGTTGTGTTTGTAACACACAGTATTCCTGAATCTATTTTTCTATCTGATCGGGTATTCGTTCTATCACCACATCCAGGAAGGTTATCAACGGTGGTGGATATTCCATTAGCTCGTCCACGTACACGGGAAATGAGAAGTAGTCCTCAATTCTATGAACTCATTGCGCAGATTCGCGATAGTTTCGAAGGAGTGTAATCGAATGAAGAGACAAAGTGTGTTTGTTCGTAGTCGGATGGTACATCGGATGAAGGGACAAAACGTGCTTTCTCGTAGCCGGATGTTGCCTACGATGGTATGGGTACTTGGGCTGCTCATCGTATGGGAATTGATGTCTTGGGTATTGTTACATCTGATTCAAGTGCCACTTGCTCAATCTAAGTTGCCATATGTACATGAAGTGATTCGAACCTTTGGGCAATATGGAACAACCTTAATGAGGGAGGGCGGGGTGACCTTTGCGAATGCGGGAGTGGGCTTCCTCATTGGAGCGATTGCGGGAGTGGGCTTCCTCATTGGAGCGATTGCGGGCGTACTCATTGCGATTCTCATGAGTGTATCGAAATGGATAGAGAATCTGACCTTTCCTTATGCGATTGCTTCCCAAATGATACCGGTGCTTGGGTTAGCCCCTATATTGTACGGCATTGTTCGAGATGAACAAATCGCACGTATTCTTATCGCAGGATATATTACGTTTTTTCCAGTCTCTTTAAATATGTTGAGAGGGTTAAGGAGTATTGAACCTTCGGCTCTGGAACTAATGTACTCGTGTGCAGCCAAACCGTGGAATGTTTATCTGAAGCTTCGCTTTCCGGCTTCGTTACCCGGATTATTTAGCGGATTAAAGATCGCAGCACCGCTGGCAGTGACTGGCGCTATATTAGTAGAACTTATGGGAGCACAGCATGGTATCGGAGTAATTATGTTACGCAATCTATATTATGGTCCTTCTCATACGTACATGTTCTGGTCAACGGTCATTGTAGGCGCATTGTTAGGTGTACTCAGTTATCTACTTATGAGCCTTATTGAGCGTTGGGTCTCACCATGGCAACCTGAGTTCCGAGCAAAAGGAGGGAACAACGAATGAAGGGAGACTCTTTAGAGGAACTAGATTGGGATAATCCAACAGGCGAACATGATGCAGCTCTAGTAATTCAACTGCCTAATTCTATGCCTTCATCGAATATAAACGTTCAATCCGTGGTGAAGGCTAACCTAGGAAAAAGAAAGAGAGGATCAGGAAGTCGAATCGGACTCCCTCTTCTAGCAGGAGTCCTTTTTATCACTTTGTGGCAGATGCAGGTAATCCATTCCTTATTTGATCTAAAAACATACCAGTTACCCCTTCCATCGACGATAGGAAATGCGATGGTAGATCATATGAGTCTATTAATTTCTTATACCCGATATACGCTTACGGAGGCAGTGTTAGGGATGCTTGTAGGATCAGCACTGGGTTTCATCATTGCACTGGTAGCGACTGCTTGGCCACGCTGGGGAATAGGAAGTATCCTGCTCGTAGCTGCTTTGAATGCAGTACCCATCGTAGCTTAGGCTCCTATCATGAACCTATGGTTCGGGGATGGAATGGGTTCAAGAATGGCCATTGTGACCGCGACGACGATGGCGGCTATGGCAATGAATGCGCACAAGGGAATGAGTACGGTAGATCCACTGGCACTTGATCTTATGCACTCTTACGCTGCGAAGAAGCATGAAGTATTCCGGTATTTGAGAGTTGTGAATAGTCTTCCATATGTATTCACTGCATTGAAGATTAACACCACGGCAAGTATGATTGGAGCCATTGTTGGTGAATTCTTTTTCTCATCCCGCGGACTTGGGTATCTGCTCTCCAACTCCATTAAAGTAGCCAAGATGCCACTAGGCTGGTCATGTATTATTGTAGCGGCTATTGCAGGTGTTATCTTTTATTTACTCGTAGAAAGAATTGAAAAGTATTGTATCAAGTGGCATCCCTCACAACGGACACACCGTAAAGTTTTGAAAAAAAGGTGGATTGCATCCACGTAGACTACTGACGTGGTACTCCCTATTGGGAGAGAAGCTGTGGAATGGACTGAATATAACATACTTCGATTAAATATGATGTCAGGTTGTGGTTAATATTTTTTCTAAAAATAGGGGGAGCTATCCATGAAGAAATCGAGTCGGAAATACCGTAGCACGTTGTTGTTGGCCATGATATTGATGATTTCTTCGATAATAGCTGGGTGTGGTAACAATACAAAAGGTGAAACGGATACAACTGGTAAGACAAGTGAACCAACAGCGGCAGTGGAAGCATCAGCAGATCCAGTCAAGGTGAAGTTGCAACTGAAATGGGTTCCTCAAGCTCAGTTCGCAGGATATTATGTGGCACTGGAAAAGGGATATTACAAGGAAGAGGGACTAGCGGTAGCGATTCTACCAGGGGGACCGGATATTGTACCAGAGCAACAAGTAGCCAGTGGAGCAGCTGATATTGGTGTGGATTGGGTTGCTAGTCTTTTGCCACATCAAGAGGAAGGCTTGCCGCTTATTGAAATTGCTCAAATCTATCAGAAGAGTGGTCTTGTACTCGTCTCCAAAAAAAGAAGCGGGGATTAATTCCCCTTCTGATCTCAAAGGGAAAAAGGTTGGTAACTGGATGGGTGGCAATGAATTCGAGATTCTAGCTTTGTTTGATAAATATAAGTTCGATCCAAATAAGGATTTAGAATTTGCTAAGCAAGGATTCACTATGGATCAATTCTTCACTGGAGAAGTAGATGCTGCATCCGCCATGACATATAACGAATTCCAAATGGTATTGGAACAAGGGACACTTGAGAGCGACTTGAACGTGATTGATATGAATGCGGAAGGTGTAGCGATGTTGGAAGATAACCTATTTGCCAATAAAGAGTGGTTAGCAGATAACAAAGAAACCGCTGCTAAGTTCCTACGTGCTTCATTAAAGGGTTGGAAGCAAGCGATTGATGATCCTGAAGGCGCGGTTGATAGTGTGATGAAGGAAGCAGAGGAGGGTAGCACTTCTAGAGACCATCAAGTAACGATGATGAAGGAAGTTGCGAAGTTGATTCTTCCAGAAGGATTTGACCCTGCCAAAATGGGATATATCGATGAAGCGGCATTCAAACAGACGGCTGATATTGCACATCAATTCGGTGTGATTAAGAAACCAGCAGATCTAAAAGAAGCTTACACGAATGAGATTATGGATATGGCTTCTAAATAATAGGATGTAGCAATATTTATTCATAGAGTGACAAGGTGACTGCTGGTAGTGAGTCACCTTGAAGCTACATTAAGAGGGGGAAGACAATCATGGATACGGTAACCATTGGGTTGATTCAGGTGAAACATGATGTAGATGGTAGCGAACCCGTGAATATTCACAAGGCTAGCTCAATCGAGAAACATATGAAGCTTGTGCGTGAGGCGAAACAAAGAGGAGCTCAAATCGTATCTCTTCAGGAAATATTTTATGGCCCATATTTCTGTGCAGAACAGACGGATAAATGGTACGACGCGGCAGAAGAAGTTCCGAATGGCCCCGCGACAAGGTTGTTTCAGGATTTAGCTAAGGAATTAGGAATCGTAATCATATTACCGATCTACGAACGAGAAGGGATCGCAACGTATTACAATACGGCGGCGGTTATCGATGCGGATGGTTCATACCTTGGGAAGTATCGTAAGCATCATATTCCACATGTGGGTGCAGGTGGGGGCGACTTTGGATTCTGGGAGAAGTATTATTTTAAGCCGGGTAACCTTGGATATCCTGTATTTGATACTGCTTTTGCCAAAGTCGGCGTATACATTTGTTATGATCGTCACTTTCCAGAAGGTGCAAGAATGCTTGGGCTCAATGGGGCTGAGATTGTCTTTAACCCTTCTGCAACCGTAGCGGGGACGTCGGAATACTTATGGAAGTTAGAACAACCAGCTCATGCGGTAGCTAATGGATATTATGTGGCAGCGATTAATCGAGTGGGTACGGAAGGTCCATGGAATATGGGTGAATTCTACGGTCAGTCGTATATCGTAGACCCACGTGGAAATTTCGTTGCCATGGGTAGCCGTGACCAGGATGAGGTCATCATTGGAGATATGAACAAATCCCTCATTCGTGAGGTTCGCGAGAGTTGGCAATTCTATCGTGATCGGCGTCCTGAGACGTATCAAGAGCTAGCTCGACTATAATAGCATGGGAATAACCCAGAGAAGAGATGGTAACCGTGGGATTGAATCAGACGCAAGTTGAGACACTTAACAATTACATTCAGGGGAAGTGGGTTGAATCTAAGTCTACGCAAGTTGAGGAGGTGTTCAATCCTGCGACAGGTGAGACGATCGCTTATGTTCCGATTTCAACGAAGGAAGAACTGGATGAAGCGGTGAGCGTCGCAGTTAAGGCTTTTGAATCTTGGCGAAAAGTACCTACTCCACGCAGAGCGAGATATCTTTTTAGGTATCAACAGCTATTGATTGAGCAATGGAGCGAATTGGCGCAGCTCATTACGTTGGAGAATGGTAAAAGCTACGAAGAAGCTTACGGTGAAGTTGGCCGGGGGATTGAATGTGTGGAATTTGCCGCAGGCACACCGACACTCATGATGGGAAGCCAACTTCCTGATATTGCGACAGGCATTGAGTCGGGGATGTACCGATACCCTATTGGTGTCATTGGGGGGATTACACCATTCAACTTCCCCATGATGGTTCCGTGTTGGATGTTTCCGTTAGCGGTGGCTTGTGGCAATACATTCGTTCTCAAGCCATCCGAAAGAACGCCTCTATTGGTGAATCGTTTGGCGGAGTTGTTTCAGGAAGCGGGTTTCCCAGATGGGGTGCTCAATATTGTGCACGGAGCCCATGATGTCGTCAATGCCATGTTACAAAATAATGAGATCAAGGCGATCTCATTCGTTGGTTCGCAGCCTGTGGCGGAATATGTATATTCGCAGGGGACTGCAACGGGGAAGCGAGTTCAAGCTCTTGCAGGTGCTAAGAATCATTCCATTGTGCTTCCAGATGCCGATATGGATAATGCCGTAAAGAATATTATCAGCGCTGCCTTTGGTTCCGCGGGTGAACGATGTATGGCTTGTTCTGTTGTCGTCGTTCTTAAGGAGATTGCGGATGATTTCGTGAATCGACTCATTGAGGCATCTGATCAGCTTAAGATCGGTAATGGAAGTGATGAAGGCGTGTTCCTTGGACCTGTCATTAGACAATCCAATAAAGAACGAACGTTGAAGTATATCGAGATTGGGGAACAGGAACAAGCCCTCCTTGTGAGAGATGGAAGGAAAGATGGCGCCGCTATGCAGACGGAAGGGTATTTCATTGGCCCAACGATCTTTGATCAAGTGCAGACACATATGACCATCTGGAAAGATGAGATCTTTGCTCCGATCCTCTCCATCGTACGCGTCAAAAGTCTAAGTGATGCGATTGATGTTGCGAATCAATCAGAATTCGCGAATGGAGCCTGTATCTATACCGATAGCGCAAAAGCCATTCGGCAATTTCGTGAAGACATCGATTCAGGAATGTTAGGTGTTAATCTTGGTGTCCCGGCGCCGATGGCATTCTTTCCTTTCTCGGGATACAAGAAGTCATTTTACGGTGATCTACATGCGAATGGTCGTGATGGGGTTGAGTTCTATACACGTAAGAAAATGGTGACCGCTCGATATTGAGAAATGAGTATAAGAATGCAATAGGGGGAGGGATTAACGTGCTCAATACCGAGACGGACAGTGCCAACGTAAGTCATAAAGATCAGAAATACCTATGGCACAGTATGTTGCCCTATAGTGAGAATAATCCTCCAATGGTCGTTACCGAGGCGCAAGGCTCATGGATTACAGACATGTCGGGTAATAAATACTTAGATGGGATGTCGGGTCTCTGGTGTGTGAATGTTGGATACGGGCGAAAGGAATTAGCGGAAGCGGCATATGAACAACTGTTGAAATTGCCTTATTTTCCACTGACACAGAGTCATATGCCAGCTATTCTTCTCGCCGAGAAATTAAATGAATGGTTGGAAGGTGATTACGTCATCTTCTTCTCTAATAGTGGTTCTGAAGCAAATGAAGCGGCCTTCAAAATGGTTAGACAATACCAGCAGCAGATCGGGCAACACTATCGATATAAGTTCATTTCACGCTATCGCGGATACCATGGAAGTTCATTGGGAGCGCTTTCTGCCACGGGTCAAGCTCAGCGCAAATTTAAATATGAACCCCTTAGCAGTGGGTTTCTTCATGTGAGCCCACCAGATAGCTACCGTCGTCCGGAAGGGCAGTCCATTGAAGCATTTAACTTACAATGTGCCCAATCGTTAGAGGATACGATCATTTGGGAAGGTGTTGAGAGTATTGCCGGTGTCATCATGGAGCCTGCAATTACAGGAGGTGGAGTCATTGTTCCGCATGCCATCTACATGGAACGGGTGCAGGAGATCTGTAGCACATATGGTGTAATCCTTATTGTTGATGAAGTGATCTGTGGGTTCGGACGCTCTGGAAAGAAGTTTGGACACCAGAATTTCAATATGAAGCCAGATATCGTGACCATGGCCAAGGGATTGACGAGCGGGTACCTTCCCTTATCTGCAACAGCAGTGCGCAAAGATATTTATGATGCTTTTAAAGATGAAGGGGAGTACAGCCATTTCCGCCATGTGAATACCTTTGGTGGGAATCCAGCAGCGTGTGCCTTAGCACTTCGAAACCTTGAAATTATCGAGCAGGACAATCTGGTTGAACGTTCTCGAATATTGGGGGAGCGTCTGAAGGATGAATTGATGGAACTGCTGGACCATCCCCTTGTTGGTGATATCCGTAGCTTCGGGTTAATTCTTGGGGTTGAACTTGTCGCGGATAAACGAACGAAGGTACCGGCACCACTGGATCTTGTGAAGAAAGTGATAAGTGAATGTAAAGCACAAGGACTCATTATCGGGAAGAATGGCGATACCGTAGCCGGGTTCAATAATGTATTAACCCTAGCACCGCCATTGTCTTCTACGGATGATGATTTAGAGTTTATCGTGAGTACGTTTAAACGGGTGATGAATAGTCAGTAACCTCCGAAAGTCACGACATGATCTGGCTATCTAACTTCACCTTCATTTTGTTAGGTTCAAGTAATTGATAAGCACGGAGTGCGACTTGGATCGCAATTCGGTTCTCTGGCAACATGAAGTCTTTGCTGAGCAGCTCGGTGATTTGATCTAGACGATAGTACAGAGACTGTCGAACAATGAATAATTTCCGCGCAGATTCTTGCTTAGATCCATCATGATCAAGATATACCCGAAGCGTTAACAGTAACTCACTTCCTTTGGCTTCATCATAATCAATTAACGGTCCTAGATAATTACGAATGAAAGACTGAAGTGTCTTGCCATCCGATTCCCATTCGTGATCCGAGTGATTCCATGTTAGGTCGTATAAATTCTCGATTTCGATCAAGCAGACGCGATAAGAGAGTTCGTTATATTTTTTAAAATCGGGTCCGATTAGGGCCTTCAGTTGGTTCTCATCTTTGAACGAGGAATTCATAAGTTCATCTACCCATAAATTCTCGGAAAATAGTTTGCGTTCTTCCATGTATCGAGTTCGAAGTTATTCTTGAGCAATGGATAGTGAGGCAGAATCTAAAAGCATGTAATCATACTCTCGAGGTCGATGCTGACACATGACGATGATATAAGCCCAAGTCTGATCTAGTGCACCTACAGGTTTGATTACTACGATATGGTTATTATATTCGCGGAGATAAGATGCCCCGTCAGGCTTGAGACCTTCTAATTCTGTTTGTATGGTATGGAACCAGTCGAGGAACAGATTTTGTTCTTGAAAGGAAAGGTTAGAAGGATGGAATAGGGTCTTACCTTGGTTAGGTTGATAGATAATCTGAGCATGGGTGCTGTGGTGTAGCAATTGAAGGACTTTCCATGTTCCTTGAGAAGTAAGGGTTAAGCGATGAAACTCTCTAGAGATACTCTCAAGTTCTTGAAGCATTCTGTGATGACGATTAATGATGATCGAGTGCAGGTCAAGCGTGATATCGACAAAACGAACGGGCTGAGGAAATACAATGAGTGGGAAATCATGCAAGTTGCACAGTTCAAGCAATTGGTCTGGGATGCTGTCGAAATAGGGCCCGATCTCAATGCATAGACATGCTACATTCTGCTTCATTAGATTCTCAGTAAATGTGATGGATGAGAGGGTATCTACATTAAAACCCATGCCAGTGGTAAGGATCATTTCCTCTCCGTGGATAAGAGTCTCAAAGTTCACGATTTCTAAGATATGAACCCAACGAATCTGACGATGAATTCCATTCAGGCCTGCTACAACCTCAACGTCTTGAAATAGAGGTCTTTGTAAGGCGTCCTTGATAGTAAATACGAGTTCCATATCCACGATAATCCCTCGCTTTCAAATGAATGAAGTGTTTTGTCACAATAATCCATAATCTTAACCATCTAATGTTAGCATATATAACTTATAAGGAAATGTAAATGCGTGAATTGAAGTGAAAATAACATTCTGTGTCCCAACAAAAATATTTTAAACCCTAAATGTAGTTTACATGTTATATTATGTTACACAAATGAATAAATATCCTGGAGGGGAATGTCATGCGGAATTTAACCATCAGTGCAGATAGAGTCCAAGAAAGAGTCTTACGGCTCGCTGAGATTGGCAAAATTAGTGACACAGGGGTATGCAGACTTGCTCTTTCCAAGGAAGATCGTGAAGCCGTGGATGTCGTAAGGATATGGATGGAGCAAGCTGGATTAAAAACTCGAATCGATGCCTTTGGTAACTTGATAGGACGAATCGAGGGAACTGATCGGGAAGCTCCAGCCGTGATGGTAGGATCACACATTGATACACAACCCTATGCAGGCAGATTCGATGGAATTATTGGTGTGGTAGGCGCAATTGAAACCGTTCAAACGTTATCTGACAAAGGAATGATTCCAAGAGTTTCTATCGAAGTGGTCTCCTTTTGTGATGAAGAAGGATGTCGCTTTAACAAGGGGTTGTTTGGTGTACGTGGAATTCTGAATCAGCTAGAGGAAGGGGAGTTAGAACGTGAGGACAAGAATGGAGTCACACGTCGAGAAGCGTTACTAGAATTCGGTGGAGATCCTGACAAGTTCGTTGATTCTCAATATGGAGCTGGCGAGATTGGCGCCTTTCTGGAGTTGCATATCGAGCAAGGTCCGGTTCTAGAATCGGTGGATTGTGCAGTAGGTATCGTTACTGGAATATCGGGTCCTCTATGGTGGACGGTTGATGTGTATGGATTCGCTGGTCATGCGGGGTCTGTGCCTATGAATCTAAGACAAGATGCCTTGGTCGGAGCGTCCAAGATTATTGTTGGGCTTCAAGCTATTGCCTCTAGAGATCCAGGTGCCCCAACGGTAGGCACGGTTGGCTCTCTTCAGGTATTTCCTGATTCGCGGAATATCATTCCAGAACATGTGCGGTTCACGATTGATTTGCGAGATATTGAGTTGCAACGTAGAGATCGGTTAGAGCAACAACTACGTGATCTAATCGATGATGTTATACAGGAACATGGACTTCGAGTAGAGATTAGAGAAGATATGAGAAGTGAACCGCGGTACTGTGCGGATTACATCAAGGGTTACATTCGAGAAGCTGCACAAGAAATGAACATCAAGGCTCCTGAGCTTATGAGTGGACCTTTTCACGACTCCATTGCCATGTCGTATTACTGTGATTACGGTATGATTTTTGTTCGCTGTAAAGATGGCATTAGCCATAACCCGCAGGAGTACTCAAGTAAGGAAGATATTGCATTGGGCACGGAAATTCTCTATCAGACCGTACTCAAAATGTGCCTAGATCAAGATCAGACTAATTCAGACGGGGTTGATCATACGGAGTATGTGATACAGGGGGGAGCACATGATGGCGAATAACCATCCACTTCAGCAGACCTATTTCACGGACATGTTACCACGTAACTTTGATGAATTCGAGGAAGGATTGAGTCGGAAAGCGGCGATGGAAGAGTCGAACCGTTGTCTCTATTGTTATGATGCACCTTGTATTAAAGCTTGTCCTACAGGCATTAACATACCTTCATTTATCAAACGAATTGCAACAGATAATTTAAAGGGATCAGCAACGACCATTATGGACTCTAATCCGATAGGAGCAAGTTGTGCAAGAGTATGTCCAACGGATGAGTTATGCGAGGGAGCTTGCGTGTTGAACGATGCATCGAAGCCAATTGAGATTGGTTTGTTGCAACGTTACGCAACGGATTGGGCAAGAGAAAATAATATACAGCTATTCTCAGCTGGAGCAACTAACGGGAAGAAAGTAGCCATCATTGGGGGAGGACCCGCAGGGCTATCTGCTGCAAGAGATCTTGCCAGAGCGGGCTTCGCTGTTGTGATCTATGAGGCAAGGGCTATAGCTGGCGGATTAGACACGTATGGGATTGTTTCATTTCGCTTGCCACAGACGATATCGTTATGGGAAGTGGAGCAAGTTGAGAAGCTTGGGGTAACGATTCAGACAGGCGTTAAAGTTGGAGTAGACATTACGGTGGAACAATTATTAGAAGAATATGATGTTGTCGTTCTAGCTGCGGGTATGGGATACGTTCCCCCTATTGGGTTAGAAGGAGAAGAGTTAGATGGCGTGTATGATGCGATCGAACTGGTTGAGAGCACAAAGAGTAATCTAACCTCTATGAACTTACTAGGGAAACGCATTGCGGTGATTGGAGCAGGGAATACGGCGATTGATGCTGCGACTTGTTCGGTCAGACTAGGTGCGACACAAGTGAGAATGATCTATAGACGTACCCGAGAAGAAATGACAGCCTATGACTTTGAGTATGAGTTTGCGAAGCAAGAAGGGGTAGAATTTAGTTGGCTCACAGCCCCAACCCGTATCATTGGGGATGTCTATGCTAAGGTCACGCATTTGGAATGTGTCCAGATGAAATTATCCGAGGAAAAGGGAAAAGACGGAAGATTGATTCCAGTTCCTGTTGAAGGATCTAATGTGTTGTTGCCAGTAGATGCCGTAGTGCTTGCAATCGGACAGACACGTCACGTAGAACTCATTGAACATTTGGGATTGGAACATGTCCGGGGCGTAGTCAGTATTGATGATGCTTCCCATCTGACGTCTCATCCTAAGATTTATGCAGCTGGCGATATTGTATTTGGATCGGGGAAGGGCGAAGCGATGGTCGTGTCGGCTGCGCAACAAGGTAAGCTAGTGGCTCAAGCTATAACGAGAAGATTCTCTATGGAGAATGATCTTGTAACAGAGTCCATTATATAAATAGCACCATGTCGGTTTTTCATAAAAAGGATACTTGGAGTAGGACTAAATGTGTATGACAAGGGAGGAGCTTGCGTATGGCGGATTTACGTATTGATCTTGCAGGAATTAAATCACCGAACCCTTTTTGGTTAGCGTCTGCACCTCCAACAAATACCGGATATCAGGTGCAACGTGCATTTGAGGCAGGCTGGGGTGGTGCCGTCTGGAAGACACTCGGAGACCCCATTATTAACACTTCATCAAGGTTTGCTGCAGTTCATTTCAATGGGCAGAGAGTAGCGGGCTTCAATAACATAGAACTTATCACGGATCGACCTCTTGAAGTGAATCTGAAGGAAATCTACGAGACGAAGAAGAGATTTCCCAACCATGCGATTATTGCATCCCTGATGGTAGAACCCACACGAGAGAAGTGGCATGAAATTGTTAAAAGAGTAGAGGCCATCGGCGTAGATGGACTTGAATTGAATTTTGGTTGCCCGCATGGTATGGCGGAACGAGGAATGGGTGCAGCCTCGGGGCAACAGCCCGACCTCGTAGAGAAACAGACAATGTGGGTCAAGGAAGTCGCAGAGACACCTGTGATCGTAAAGTTAACACCCAATATTACGGATATTACCGTTGTTGCGCGTCATGCTGTTAAAGGCGGAGCGGATGCAGTCAGTATGATTAATACGATCAACAGTCTCGCAGGCGTGGATATTCACTCTTGGAACACCATTCCGCATGTTGGCGGAAAAGGTGCACATGGTGGGTACTGTGGACCTGCTGTTAAGCCCATTGCGTTAAATATGGTGGCAGAATGTGCAAGGGATCTGAATGTTGGAGTTCCTATTTCAGGTATTGGTGGAATTTCGACTTGGCAGGATGCCGTGGAATTCATGCTCATGGGAGCAACGGGTGTTCAGGTATGTACAGCTGTCATGCACCATGGATTCCGAATTGTTGAAGATATGATTGATGGATTAAATAACTACCTGGATGACAAGGGAATCGAATCCGTGATGAGCTTAGTTGGACAAACGGTTAGTCGTTATTCCAATTGGGGAGATTTAGATCTCAATTATAAAGTGGTGGCGAGAATCGATCCTGTTACGTGTATCAACTGTAATAAGTGCCATATTGCATGCGAGGACACATCCCATCAATGTATCGATATGCTGCATGATCCTGATGGCAAGGCTATTCTGCAAGTACGTGAAGAGGACTGTGTAGGCTGCAATCTATGCTCGATTGTATGTCCTGTGGACGGAGCCATCAATATGGTTGAGCTTGTAAATGAACATGCTCCAATGAGCTGGAATGAGAGACAGAAGGTACTAGCTAGGCTTAATTCGGAATCTTCTGAACTGGAGGTAGGATGAACCATGGCAAAAATCATTAAGAACGGAACGATTGTAACGGCTAGTGACACCTATATCGGTGACATTCTTATTGAGGGTGAAGTAATTACTCGGATTGGTCTCCATCTGGATGAACCAGGAGCCGAGATCATCGATGCCTCTGGTTGTTATGTATTCCCAGGTGGCGTGGACCCACATACTCATCTAGATATGCCTTTTGGTGGAACGATGACGAAAGATGATTTCGAGACAGGTACGATTGCTGCGGCCTTTGGTGGAACAACGACAGTGATTGATTTCTGTCTGACAACGAAAGGTGAACCTCTAAGTAAGGCTGTAGAAACATGGCATGCTAAATCTGAAAAAAAGTCCGTTATTGATTATGGATTTCACTTAATGGTCTCTGAAGTGAATGATGCCGTACTCCAAGAACTTCCTCTCATTATTGAGGAGGAAGGGATCACATCTCTGAAGGTGTTTATGGCTTATAAGCATGTCTTCCAGGCGGATGATGGAACGTTATATAAAACCCTTTTATTAGCTAAAGAAGAAGGCGCCTTAGTCATGGTACATGCAGAGAATGGCGATGTTATTGAGTATTTGGTAGAGAAGGCATTATCTGATGGAAATACTGCGCCGATCTATCACGCATTAACAAGACCTCCGGTGCTAGAGGGCGAAGCCACGGGTAGAGCGGCTTATTTAACAGAACTAGCAGATTCACAGTTATATGTTGTTCATGTCACTTGTGCCGAAGCCGCATGGAAGATTGCAGAGGCACGCAAGAAAGGACTTCGAGTATTCGGCGAGACCTGTCCACAATATTTAGTGTTAGATCAATCTTATATGGAGAAGCCGGACTTCGAAGGTGCAAAGTATGTGTGGTCTCCACCACTTCGGGAGTCATGGAACCAAGATGTGTTATGGGCGGCACTGCGAAGTGGAGCGCTACAAACGATCGGATCTGATCAATGTTCTTTCGATTTCAACGGTCAGAAGGATATGGGGTTGAACGATTTCTCCAAAATACCAAATGGAGGGCCCATGATTGAGGATCGCTTCAGTATATTATTCTCGGAGGGAGTGGGTAAAGGGAGGATTTCTCTTCATCAATTCGTGGATATCATAGCGACTTCTAGTGCTAAGTTATTTGGAATCTTTCCGCAGAAGGGAACGATTGCGGTAGGGAGTGATGCAGATATCGTTATCTTTGATCCCACAGTGGAAAGAACGATCTCAGTGGAAACACACCATATGAATGTGGATTACAATGCCTTTGAAGGAATGTCGATTACGGGAGAGCCTGTATCCGTCTTAAGTCGAGGGACATTTGTGATTCGAAATAAGGAGTTTGTGGGTGCTGCGGGAGCGGGACAGTATCTAAGACGTAAGCGTTTTGAGGGAGTTAAGAAGTACTCTAAGGGACCAGCACAGATCGGCATAGGGGGAGGAAGTTGATGTCAGATCATGAAGATTATCAATGTGAGAAAGAGCAAATAGATATACTGATAAGTGCAGGTTATACCATTACTAATATACTAGAAGACCTAGATGGCGCACAGGTGAAATTTACAGAACTTGATAAAGGAAGTCATAAAGACATGCGCGTGTTAACGGCAGAAGGACGTAAATACGTCGGTATTAGAGTGGCTTTGGGATAAAATAGACCGATAGAAGCAAGAAATAGGAACTGAACTATTGTTCAGTTCCTATTTTTTTTGTTCGTAAATCAAGTGATTCGAACAATAAATTTTATATTTCGACAAAGAACATATAAATTCTACCGAAAAAACGCTGGAAATGTTTACAAATACATAGTAAAATGAGTATCGTTGTTGGTTGTTGTCGAATAAAAGATTTTTTTAACAACTTTATATATTAATAAGGCAAAACTACCGAAAGGTAGTGACGCAAAGCTATAGGGACTAATTCCTCAGGGAAAGTCAGCCAGTTGCAATAAATTGGTGATCTGCGGCTGCTTAGTCAGTTTTGTGGAACACCATTTTTTATTTTAATAGGAATGAAGTATGACTTAAAAGATTAAGGGGGGAATTGACTCTTTAGTAAGCAACTACAACCTAGAATGAAATACATATGTAATAGATTCATATTATAACAAATAAGAGGAGACATATAAATGAAGTTTTTAAAAAAACTAAAAGGGTTCTTTAGTAACAAAAGTATTGTCACTAAAAATATGTTATGGACGAGTCTCTTTATTCTTTTAACAGGTGTCATATTGATTGCAGCAAGTTATTATATCCAGGGGAATGTATTGACGAACCAATTGGAGTCGGATTCAAGAAAAATAATGGAATCATGGGAGAGTAAGGTAACGACAGAAGAGGTTGCGGAAGCAAAGGCTAATACTGACCGTCAATCACCGATCCAGAGGAAAATGGCAGAAATATTTGCGGAATTACCTATTCAACATCCTAACGTATCTCAAGGGTATTTATTTGGTCCTGAACTTGAGAAGGGTAACGGAACATCAATGATTGCCTTCTCAGATGAACTCTTAGATGCGATTATTCAAGAAGAAGGTCTGAATTTAGGAGCAATATATCCGCAACCTGAAATTCATGCAGACGGTGTAAGAAAAATGCTAAAGACCAAAGAATTAACGTTTACCCAACCGTATGATGATGGATTTGGTACTTGGGTAACTGTTCTTGCTCCATACAAGGATGCAGAAGGAAATATATTTGCTTACATGGGTATCGATGTCGATGCAAGCCTAATTAAGAACGGCAAACAAGAATTGCTAAAATATACGTCAATAGCTTTGGTATTGATCTTAATTATTATGATAACAATTCAGTATTTTATTACGAAGCGGACTTTTGCACCTGTGCAAGATTTGATTAAAGCGCTAGAGAAATTAAGTCAAGGTGACTTCAACGTTCAGTTGGCAACAAGCAAAGACGAACTGGGTCAAGTGGCTGAGAAGTTTAATGGGACGGTAGTCACGATTAACCGTTTGGTTACGACGATTAGATCGATATCAATACAATCGGCTGAGCAGGGGAAGGAATTATTCGCTGCTTTGGAAGATAATCAACATATTTCGATGGAGATTACTAAGAATATTGATGGAATATCTGACCAGGCATCACAGCAGAGTAGGTCAATCGTAGAGAGTGCCATCTCGCTGGAAGAAATATCTTCAGGGGTTAGCACGATTGCAGGAAGTACCAATGTGTTATCTGATACGTCTATGAATATGAGAGAGCATTCAGAACAAGGTAGTGTGAATGTTGATAAAGTGATGAAACAGATGGACGCTATTCATAAATCTGTACTTCATTCAGTGGTCTCTATCGAACAGTTACAGAAACGTTCTGGACAGATTGGAGAAATTGTACAGGTCATTACCCAAATTGCTACACAAACACAATTACTATCTCTGAATGCGAGTATTGAAGCGGCTAGGGCTGGAGAAGAAGGACGAGGGTTTGCTGTTGTAGCCAATGAGGTGAAGAAGCTGTCAGAGGAATCAAGAAAGTCAGCAGAACAAATTACTGAGTTAATTCACTACATTCAGAAGGAAACTCAAGTTGCTGTAGAGGCAATCAATGAAGGCGAACATAACGTTGAAGTCGGAATAGGGATTGTACAAGAAACAGGGGAATTATTTGCTACATTAGTATCGGCCACAGAATCGGTTACGAGTCAGATTCAGGAGGTGTCTGCTGCAACGGAAGAAATGGTAGCAGAGACGGAGCAAATTACTGCTTCTATCAAACAACTTTCTGTTACGGCTGAGAGAAATGCAGAATTATCAGAAGAGATCAAATCAAGTGCTAATGAACAACGTGTATCTGCAGGTAAAATGGTTGACACGGCAAAGCATTTGACTCAAATCTCCACTGAACTTGAGGATTTAGTTATTGAATTGAAAGTCTAGAATAAGTACATCCTAGATGGCCATTCGTATTCTGATACTGAATTTATAGAGAGATAACAAGGAGTTGTTGTAGATGAGTACCATCATGAATCATGGAACTGTGAAAGATTATTGGATGAAGGAGCTTCAAGCGCCTTTGTCGGCATTGGATATCTATACGGATTTCCCTAATCATTTAACTTCCAGAAAACTTCAGAAGACGACCTTTAAATTAGATGTGCAGGCAGAGCAAATGATTGAACTCCACCATCGTTGTGATATGAGTGTGTGGATGCTTAGTTGTTACTTTGTATTTCTACACAGAATGACGGGCGAGAGAGATCTGATCGTTGGAGTAAACGATACTAGAGGGAATATCTTACCGCTTCGAATGATATGGGAAGGGAATATTTCATTCCAGCAATTATTTGCAAATACGATTGAGAAACTAAATAGTAGCTATGATGCTAGTCTACTTCTATCAGAGATCGAAGAAGTGGTGGGTCAATCATCCATCATTAAGACAATCTACGGGGAGAATGATACGTTAAAGGATAGTTCTCTGAATTGGTTTGTTCGTGAAGAAGAAGGGGCATGGGTTGCTCACATCACCTATCATAACAACTTGTTTAAAGAGGCTACCATTCAAAAGTTTGCACGTCACTTTCAGTCCATAGTGAAAGCTGTTCTAGTGAACAACGATGTCTCCATCGGCGACATTCCGATCTTGACTGAAGAAGATATGAATGCATATGCAGAGCTTAATAATACAAGTAAGGAATGGCCTGATACGTTAACCATTCCAGCGATGTTCGCATCATCGGTGGCTCGTTATACTAATCGTATTGCCCTTTCCTCGGATGAGGGGAGTTTAACATACACCCAATTGGATCGTTTATCGAATCAAGTGGCTAACATGTTGGTGCAAAAGGGTGTTACTAAAGGTGAATTTGTTGCTATCTTTATGGAGAGAGGCATGGATGCCATTGTAAGCATGTTGGGTGTGTTAAAAGCTGGCGGGGCATATATCCCCCTTGATCCAGAGCATCCAGATGACCGGAACTCTTATATTGTTTCAGACACACAGTCTCATATCGTTATTACAAAAGAGCATTTCACTTCGAAGTTAACAGATCTGTTGAGTGGGAATGATTCGGACGTTGCTATTTTTTGTCTAGACAAGCAGCTAGACTTATATTCCGATGACTCCGTTCATGTGATCCATCATCCAGATGATATGGCTTATGTCATCTATACATCCGGTTCTACAGGCAAGCCTAAAGGGGCTATGATCGTACATGCAGGTGTTGTAAACCTTGCTCTGGCAAGTAAGGAAAACCTACAGTTTAACGAACATGATGTGATGTTACAGTACGCAACCTTTAGCTTCGATGCCTCGGTATATGATTTGTACAGTTCGATATGCAGCGGGTCTAGGTTGCATATTTTAAATAATGAACAGCGTTTCTCAATAGAGTCATTTACCGCAGCGATTGAGGAATTGAGAGCTACTCGCATCTGTTTCTTGCCGACCGTATTCTTTAATCAGTTGTCTGTCCATCTCAGTGATGAAGATGCACTGAAGTATAGTGCTATTAAGAGTATCTCTGTGGGTGGTGAGGCTGTAATGGGCGAGGCTGTTCGGGGATTACAGAAGAAGCTTCATAAGAATATTAAGATTCTAAATGGGTATGGTCCAACGGAGGTTACAGCCTTATCGACGGTTCATATTATTGATTATATTGTTCAAGATAATGTATATGGAATTCCTATTGGATTGCCCCTCACAAACTATGAAGTTTTGATCGTGAACGACAATGATCAACCTTGTCCGTTAAATGTAATGGGTGAAATGCTGATTAGTTCTGTTGGTATTGCTAAAGGTTATCTGAACTTACCTGACAAGACGAATGAAGTGTTCATCTCAGATCCTGTTGATCCGACTTCGGGTAAGCGATACTATCGTTCTGGAGACATGGTGATGTTGCAAAAGAGCGGAATCCAGTATGTAAGCAGAAGGGATCTGCAGGTTAAGATCAGAGGATACCGAATTGAGATTGGCGAAATTGAGGAAAACCTAATTAAACATGAGAACATAAAAGAAACAGTAATTATCGCGAAGGCAGAGACAGATGGAAGCAAGTACCTCGTTGCCTTCTATACATCAAAGAATGGCGAAGCGATAGCTAAGAGTGAACTTGTCCAGTATTTGAATAAAAGGGTGCCATCCTATATGGTCCCAAGTCATTTCTGCTATCTAGATGAGATGCCTGTATCACCTACACTGAAGATCGATCGTAAGCAACTTGCACGGTTCGAAGTGGAAGTAACCGTAGAGGAGAACGCTGATTATG
This sequence comes from Paenibacillus sp. Y568, assembly GCF_059445545.1. Taxonomy (NCBI): domain Bacteria; kingdom Bacillati; phylum Bacillota; class Bacilli; order Caryophanales; family Paenibacillaceae; genus Paenibacillus; species Paenibacillus sp. Y568. The sequence goes on along the minus strand of NZ_JCAIUM010000019.1, from coordinate 62,200 downwards.
TAGCTCCCCGTAATGAATTGGAGCAGGAGATATCCGCTGCTTGGGAGCAAGCGATTAATCGCACGCATATTGGTATACATGATGACTTCTTTGAGGTCGGTGGGCATTCACTAAAGATACTAGAAATCCTTGTTATTCTAAAACCGAAGTTCCCGAAATTAAAAATAAATGATTTCTTCGCTTTTCCAACCATTGCAAAACTAGCTGAAAGAGTGATTGAACTTAGGGATATGCTTGTGATCGAGGACAACATGTTGGATAGCTCAGAAATTCAAGATTTAGAGGAATATCCTAAATCATTCGGAACTCATCCTGCAAATGGCATACAGGCATATAGCAACCAACACATCTTTTTAACCGGAGCTACGGGATATTTGGGTTCACATCTTTTGTATGAGTTAATTCAGAAGTCTGATGCAACCGTGTATTGTTTGGTACGTTCTTCAGAGAATGAGGACCCATATCAACGTATTGTGGGTATCATGAAGAATTACTTCGGAGACGCCATGGGTGCGAAGCTTGAGGGTCGCGTTGTTGCCGTTCAGGGAGACCTGGAGAAGGATAACCTTGGGTTGATGGATACCGTCGTGAAGTTGCTAAATGAGAAGATTGATTCGATCATCCATTGTGCGGCTGAAGTAAAGCATTTCGGAGATGCTGAATATTTCGCTAGAGTTAATGTGGAGAGCACGAATCGACTGCTTTCGTTCGCTAGAGGGAAAGCGAATGTTCGGTTCCACTTTGTATCGACGCTGGGAATACCAGAAGACTTAGCGCTCAGTAATCAATGGAGTAAATTTACTGCACAGGATTCGTACGATTATTCAGTGAGTATTGAGAATGTATATACGAATAGTAAGCTGGAAGCGGAGAAGTTAGTGGTTAGAACTTGCGAAGACGAAGGTGTCGCGGCAACCGTTTATCGTGTAGGGAACTTGTCTTGTCATTCGGAGACGGGCGCATTTCAGAATAACATCAACAATAATGCATTTTATAGAATGCTCAAAGCGATGTTGCTCTTGAAAAAAGCCCCAAGGGTGAGCTGGCAGGTTGACTTGACCCCGATTAACTATGCGGGACAAGCTATTACATCGTTAGCTCTGAGTAACGATACCGTTGGAAAAATGTTTCATATTTGTAATCCCGTACAGATTTCGTATGAAGATATGATCGAATTCTTCCGCCAATACGGATATGATATTTCCCTTCTCGACTGGAATCAGTACGAAACATGGCTGTTGGATAGTCGTCAGCCGAAGGGACAGATTGGATTGGAATTGGCTATGGCTCAACTCGAAGGGGATGGAGCCAAAAATTCCATCTATAGATATGCATGTCCTCAAACAACGGACTATTTACAGAAATTAAATGTAGAGTGTCGCGTTCCAGACAGCGGGTTCTTCCAAAGGCTTATTGAACATGCCATCGTTGTGGGCTATTTCGATAAACCTTAAGGGTAATATGTGAATTGAATAGGTATTATAGAAAGAAGGGCTTCCGTAACTTGGAAGCCCTTCTTCTGTGCGTGTACTCATATCTAGATCATATATTTCGTGATATCCTCTGACTAGTCCCTTTAAGTTGTTGTCTTTGTATCATAACGTTGTCGCAATGTTGTAACCATCTCCATGATTTCACTGGAATTCGGTACATATAATGGTTTCACGGATGTAGATAAGCCTTGTGTCATTTGTTGTTCTCGAATAACATGTTTCACAGCTTCGGAGAATGTAGTAACGGGTTCTTCACCCATATCGGTTAGTTCAGCAAGACTTGCTGTACTATCATCCTCTACATGTGGATATTGAGAAGTAGCTGCTTCTACGGCAGCGCGATTATAGAAACCTTGTACGAATTGGGCTCGATCCTGACCGACACCATCGACAATGACAAAGGCTTGTACAATATAGGCGTGAGCTTGTCTTCGCTGGGCAATACCACAGAATTTGCGTCCAGCGATGCTTAGATCGAAATCACCCGGGCAATATGCACCCTGAATTTCGCCTTTGTCTACTTGAGATCCAGTATACGATAACGCATTCTTGATCAAGTTATACATCCGTTCAAAGTCACGATGGAAATGGATGTCCCCTTGCCCTTGTTTAGGCATAATTAGCGAGATGTTTACGACGCCAAGATCGAGTGGAACGGCAGCACCACCGGAGTTTCGTATACCTACTTGGTATCCTTGGGATTCAATCCATTGTCTACCGTGATCTGCATGGGGGAGTCGACTGTCTCGTAACCCCATAATGAATGAATGGGGATGCCGCCATAGATGGCAGATGGCAGGACCTCCATTTCCGGTATGTTTACAGAGGAGCTCGTCCAATGCAAATGGATAAAGTGGGTCATTCTCCGTTAGGTCATTCATTCGATCTAGAATTAACATATGATTAAGTTCGGATGGCTGGGTTTCGTTCATCATAAGGGGTCCCCTTTTTACGATATCAATAGATTTATTCCTCGAAGTCTTCTTTATTCTATCAGTCTGTGGACTTATATTTCAAATGATAAGATCGTGATAGAACATCATATAGATATGATAAGATGGAGATAATAACGCTTCATAGTGTACGGTCTTATTTTAGTAGAAAAGAAACAGGTGATTATATTGACGGCCGCATTAGATATGATGTCGATGTTGACGGAAGAGAACATGAAGCAACTGCTTGAAAGGTACCGTGAATTCGGTCCATTCCCTGGAATGCTTTTGACATTTATGAAGTCTTTCATTCCTCCATTACCTACCATCGTCATCGTGGGTGTAAATGCTGCAGTCTATGGACTGTGGCTTGGATTCTTATATTCATGGATCGGTATGGTCAGCGGATGTTTGGTAACATTCCTGTTGGTTCGTAAGATATCATCGTATCCGTACTTCACACGGTGGGCACTTAAACCAAGGGTAGCTAAAAGTATGATCTGGGTTCGGCGGAACGCCTTCAGCTATGTGTTTCTGTTAAGCATATTTCCGGTGGGTCCGTTTGTTGTCATTAATATAGCAGCAGGAGTCGCTCGCATGCGAATTATTTCTTATCTTATAGCTGTTATTTTTGGTAAAGCAATTATGGTATTCTATGTCTCATATATCGGTCATGATATAAGAGGTTTTGTGGAGCATCCTACTCAATTGGTGTATGTTCTATTATTTATCGGAGCCTCCTTATTCATTAGTAAGAAAATCGAAAGTTATTTCACAAGAGTTCCGTTGTAACCGTCGTTATTAATCTCTCTTGTCTTCTGATATATTGAATAGAAGATAAGTACACCTGATATTCAGGAGACAGGATGGAGATTTCATGAAAAAAGTCGGATTGGTCATGAGAAAAATACAATTTGCGGAGTCTCAAGGTCCCCGCGTGTTTGCAGATCGTCTGAAACAAATAGGTGAAGAGTTAGGTGTGGAGATTGTATTCATATCCCCTGAACGTCATGTTAATGGACATGATTGGATTCCTGGATATGAACATGAGAAGGGCGATTTGGTTAATTACGATATCGTATTGGATCAGATTCATTCTCAGAACATTGATCATGTGATATATACAGTCTCTGGATTTACCTATTTAAAAATGTTTATTAAGAAAAGTGTTCTGTTTCCTCACAGTTTCCCAGATCCAGCACTAACAGGGTATGAGATGATGAAGCCTTTCTATCAAATGGTGGAAAAGGCAGTGGTACAGACGGAATTTCTCAAACGTGAACTAGACCGTAATTTCGGTGTGGAGGATGTGACGGTGATTCCCATTGGATTCAATGAGGAGTTAGCAGAACGTCATTTCGACCCCACACAGATTGTTGATAATAGAGTACTATGGATTGGCCGAGACGAAGAGAACAGACGACCTGATCTAGTGCTTGAATATGCAAGACAGAACCCTGACAAAGAGGTATTCATGGTGTTCGGTGGGGTGCGGTATAAAGAAAGTATGAAGAAATATAACATTCCACATAATGTGACGTTAAAGTTCGCGTTAACTCAAGATGAGATATTTGCACTAATGAATTCTTCAAAAGTGTACTGGAGCTGCTCGAAGTTTGATACCTTTGCTATGCCTTTAACGGAGGCCTTGGCTATGGGTAAGATCATCATTAAACCCGAACATCCTTGTTATGATCATATCAGCTCTAAGCATGCCTTTTCTGGAAATGAGAAGAACTGGTTCGAGTTAGTCAACATGGCCGCAGCTTCGCCTCAGAAATTTTCTTTGGACAATCGTCACTACGGATTTGAGAAGTTCTCTAGTCGTGTGATGAAAGAGGGATATGCCCAATTTTTTGATACCTGGCTAAAAGACTAATCTCTTATCCTTTTATGATCCCGATACTGTCCTGGTGTCATACCTTCTTGCTTACGGAAGGAACGAATAAAGTTCTGTGAATTGTTGTATCTCAACTTAGATGCAATATCCTTAATAGGCATATCCGTAGTCTCCAACCATTTCTTCGCCATATTGAACCGATACATCGATAGATATTCGCTGAATGAATGGTTGGTTTCTTTACGGAACACGCTGCTCAAATAATTCGCATTATAATGTAGCCTCGAAGCACAATCCTCTAACGTTAGATCCGTGTCGTAATAATGTTGAACTAAGTCAATTATTTTCTCGGAAATATTATGATATTGTGCATCCTGTCTATCTATGAAAATTTTGATTAACGGATAAATAACCGTACTCCAGAACCAATCCTCAATTTCAGCCACAATGTGTAAGTCGATTAATTCCTCAAGTAGCGAGCCATTGACATGATAAATCTGAGTTAGATTAATTCCTGACTCCTGCATCACGATCAGTAAATTGTTTAATAGACGTGTCAACGGAATTTGATATTCCTGTGGAGATAATTCTAAAGAGAAGATACTATTGAAAAATTGATTGAGTAGTTCTTTCGCTTTAGCTGTCTCAGCTAGCTTGATCGCGTCGATCAGATCGTTCTCCGTATGAATAGGGTAGTTTAATTTCAAATAATGATTCCCAGAGTTGATGTTCTCATATTGAATGATGATCCCTTTGCCAAGTTTGATACGGTGTTTGAGTGCTTCTAGACCTTCTCGGTAAGCCATGGATATCTTATGAAAGGAATGGAACGGCAAGCTCAATCCAATGCTGACTTTCAGGTTAAGGTAACGGGTAATCTCTTGTTGGAGATTCTCTGTTAATGAATATAATGAGCGATGGAAGATTCCAAGATCGGAGTCAGACGTACCCACTATGGCAACAACAGTATGATCCATGATTACGGGAGCAAGCCGTTGTGGCGGTGATATGACTTCCTCAATAATGTTATGTACAGCGAATAGAAGAAGGTTTAAATCCTTCTTGTCATAACGTGATCCTTCGGAGAAGTCGATGGATAATGTCATGACAGCCATCGTCTTCCATTCTTGAAGTTGAGTCTGATAACCGAACTGCTCAAGTTCGTATAATAACTCGCTCTGTTTTATATCTCCTTGGAATGATCGAATGAGGAAAAAAGTACGAACCTGCTGAATATGCTGTTGGACTTCTTTTTCCAATTGTGATTTAGACTGAAACAAATGGTGAACCTGTTCACCAATAACTTGAAATTCATTCGTATGTTTAGCCCGAACATCCGTTAGACGTTGCCCCATCTGATTAAGTAGACGTTCGATTGGGGTATACATACGTTTGGATCCAATCCAAGCCAGCAGAATCGACAACAGTAGCATGAACGTACACACCCACAAAGTATATGTGCCAATTTTATTTGATTTCTTCGTTAAGCTTTCAATGGAGGTGACGGATAAATAGACCCACCCATTAAGCTCTGAATGAAGATAAGTAATGGAATATGGCTTATCTTGTATCGTCGTTGCAAATTGACCTGAGGGTTTAGCCTCGTCGGATAATAGTGTTGAATCTTGAATTCCACTGGTGCTCAGCGGATTACCAATCAATGAATGGTCTGGGTGAAATAGAATGATATTGTTCTCATCCGCAATAATCGTGTTTTCTGACGGATTAACTTCTGATTTAATGAAATCCTGAAGATTACAAGCAGGAATATTGGCTATGGCCAGTCCGTATTTCTCCAGATCAGAGGTAGGTAACTTCTTGATCAGGCTGATGGTGTAATTGCAGTCTGTAATACTTGTATTCTCTTCGCTATAGAACCATTCGGATGGATTAATGATCCATGACGTATTGTCTGGTGTATCCATCAAACGGATTAGATTATCATAATTCTCATATTGGTCTAATCGATACAGACCTGAATTTTTAATCATCCAATTCTCGTACTCGTTAAATAAAATGACATCCTCTAATTTGGTATCGAACGATTGCATATTGCGAATCTCGTTGCGTAAATCATTATACAATTTGAAATCGTTTACATTTAACGATGTAGTTAAAGCTTGTTTCAACACAGAGGAGTTAACAACTTGATTTAAAGTATGGTTGACAGTCGTTAACTTATGCTCTACATTGGAGTTGATTTGCGAGATAAGCTCCATTTTCCCCTTATTTACATTTTTCTGGATTTCATTTGAAGATGTGAAATAAGAGAAGGAGCCGATAAATATGACGGGAAGCGTACTTAATATACAAGCAAAGATAGTCAACTTACTTAAGAAACTTAATGGTCTCACGAAATTCAACACCCATCAGAAGAAGTAGACACATATTAATTTTAAGGAAAAGGTATGGGGAGAACAATAATCATCTAGAATCAGGATAATCATTATCTTTGAGATTGGTTGCTTTCACTTTAATTATGACTAAATTATGGGAATTGATCAAGGGGGATGGGCATGTTCATTAAGTTTCTGGGTAAAAGGTTCGTGAGTTCTTGTCGATGGCTATTGTTCCTATTGCTATTCCTTTTTATGGTTGCTTGTACGAATGGAGAGAGCTCCGAACATATACATCATAAAGAGAATGATATACCCAATATTTCGATCATGGTACCTCTCCATTTCCCGCATCCACCCACGCAAGAAATTATTCAAGAACTTGAGAAGTTAACGGATACGAACCTTGATATCGGTTGGGTCCCTGAGGGGATCTACACGGATAAGATGAACACGACATTAACGACCAACTCTCTAAAAAAAGTGACCTTTGTAAAATACACAGACTACAGTTTAGTGAAGAATGCGATTAGATCTGAAGCCTTCTGGGAGATTGGGTCTTATTTGAAAGAGTTCCCTAACCTCAAGTATCTGAACTCGAGTTATCTGGAGCAAGCTGCGGTTGATGGGAAAATATATGGACTTTATACGGAACGACCATCATCAAGACAGGGAATCATCATTCGGCAGGATTGGCTTGAGCATCTTCATCTAAATAAGCCAGGTACGTTGGATGAATTGTATAACGTAATGAAACAGTTCACCTATAATGATCCAGATCAGAATGGAAAGAACGATACAATAGGGTTAGTAGATCGTAACGATTTAGTCTATGGTGTGTTCAAGACACTTAGTTCTTATTTCGGAACACCAAACAACTGGATGTATGAGGATAATCAATTTATTCCTGAATTTGAGACAGCTGAGTATAGGAATACCATGGACTTTATGAAAAAGTTGTATCATGAGAAGATTTTAAATCAGGATTTCGCACTTACAAGTAAGGAAGTTCAACGGGATCGCTTCATTCGTGGTGAGGCTGGCGTATTTATTGGAAGTATGACAGATGTACAAAGGTTATCTAATGAGGCTAAAGCTGTTAATCCGAAAGCTACATTAACGTTAGTCAATCGTATTGAGGGCCCAAGTGGATATAAGATTTGGTCCATTCCTAATTATAACGGTCTTTATGTTTTTTCTAAGAAAGCCATCAAGTCGGAAGCTGATTTAAAAACAACCCTTGGATTCTTTGACCGCACAATGGATAAAGATGTTGTTAATCTGATGATGTATGGCGTGGAAGGAAGGCACTATAGCGTACAAGATAATAAGGTGATACTGCCCGAGGAAACTTCCCAATTACGGGTGAACGAAGTAAATCCTCTTAACACGATGATTATTGCAAGCTCTAGCAATCAAAATATCCTTGAAGTGGTTGAGAAGGAGTCGATGACAGCTCTTGCAGATCAGTTAAGTAAGGACAATGAGCTTTTTCTTGTTGATGATCCAACCGCTCATCTAAGTTCTCAGACGTATGATGAGAAAAGCATGGAGTTATCAACGATCATTACAGATGCTACATACAATTATATTCTAGGTAATCTGACGGAGGTGGGATTCGAACAAGAGGTTGAACGATGGAAGCGAAATGGTGGTAAGCGGATTTCAGAGGAATATAAGGTAGCTAAAGAATTGGTTAACCCATAGAGAATAGGTTCTATCTATCCACTGCGGAGTAGGCGCAGTGGATTTTTGTGTCTAGGTTTAGATAAATGATCTAGATAATCATTAGAACAGATGATGATAACGAGGTGCTTTTGTGAGTAAATGATTGTATTCGTAACTTACGTTAGCCTGTAATGTGGGTTCTGTAATCAATTAAAAAGTTAAATGGAGGTCACGAAGGTATGAAGAAAAAATCCTTTTCCTTGTTGCTTACTGCGCTGCTAACATTCAGTGTCATGCTGTCTGCATGCTCGAATGGTAACAATGGAACAACGTCTCCGGAAGCAACTGAACCAAATGGGGGAAATACCACAGCGAAGACGGAAGAACCAGCGAAAGATGCGGAACCGACAGAGATTAAGATTATGCTTCCGCTGAACACAACAGGAACACCACCAGATACGATTAAGAATGAGGTTGAAAAGTTAACCAACACGAAATTAACATATCAATTCTTTCCTGCAGATTCATATGAAGAGAAATTAAATTCATCATTTGCTACAGGGTCCTTACCTCAAGTAACGTACTTGAAGAATCAGACAACATTCGTCCAGATGAAAGAGGCAATTAAGGAAGATCAATTCTGGGAAATTGGTCCATTCATGAATGAATTTCCGAATTTGAACAAGCTAAAACCTGAAATTCTTAATAACACCAAAGTAGGCGGCAAGTTGTATACGCTTTATATTGGTAGACCGCTTGCACGTCAAGGAATTATCTACCGTAAGGATTGGGCAGATAAGCTTGGAATTAGTGCTCCAGCCAATCTGGATGAGTTGTTCGCCATGGCGAAGGCGTTTACAGAGCAGGATCCAGATGGTAACGGACAGAAAGACACCACAGGTATTGCTGACCGAAATGAGTTAACCTATGGTGCTTTCAAGACGGTCTCTTCTTGGTTCGGAACACCTAATACGTGGGGTGAGAAAGACGGACAATTGGCACCAGAGTTTACATTCCCACAGTATATTGACACATTAGATTTCTTCAAAAAGCTACGTGATGCAGGGTATATGAACCAGGATTTCGCTGCAACTAGTAAAACAGATGCCGTAAATATGTTTACAAGTGGTAAAGCAGGTCTTTATATTGGTGGATCCATGCAAGATATCGATACATTGAACAAAGATCTAATTAAGAACTTCCCAGATGCAGTTCTCGATACACACAGTATGGTTGCGGGTCCTGACGGTAAGTTCGCTCAGTGGATGATTCCGGGATATAACAATGTGGTCTTGTTCCCTAAATCTGCTGTGAAGGACGAAGCAGAGCTCAAGAAGATCCTGGCCTTCTTTGATCAAATGATGACACCTGAAGTTGCCAACTTAATGTTCTGGGGAATTGAAGGTACGCATTATACCGTTGTTGATGGTAAAGCCAAACCAGCAGATGACAAAGAATTGATCGAACGTGAAGTGAAAGGGTTCAAGGATAGTGTGATCGGTGAATCCGAGACAAATGGCATGTATGAAAGCTTGAACCTATTGCCTGGTAGAATTCACGCAGAGGAGTTAGTCCTCGAGAATGTGAAGTTTGGGGTGGCAGATCCTACGGCTGCACTAGATTCAGCTACGTATACGGAAAAAGGTGTTGAACTTCAGCAGATCATCACAGATGCTACCTACAAGTATATCTATGGACAGCTGGATAAAGCGGGATTCGAAAAAGAGGTTGAGGACTGGAAGAGTCGTGGTGGCGCCAAAATCATCGAAGAGTATAACGCAGAGTATAAGAAATAGTCTTACAATGGCCACTGGCTGAAAAGTTGGGCTTAGAGGGCTGTTGATGATCGATTTCAACAGTCCTTTCTGTTCCCTTTAAAGTGTTGGAAATTGCATTTTGAATAACTATATAGAAAGGGAGAATCTCATGCAGGAAGTTGCCGTTCAACCGACTACATCCCCTCAGCCCAAGCGTAAAAGCAACAAGAGTAGCAGTGAGCTCAAAAAGCGACTGTGGAGAAATAAATGGCTCTATGTCATGTTAACACCGGGAGTACTCTATTTTCTCATATTTAAATATCTACCGATGTACGGATTAATTATCTCATTTCAGGATTACAAACCCTACAAAGGAATTGCTGGCAGTGAATGGGTGGGTATGAAGCATTTCCAAAGGTTATTTACAGAGCCTGATTTCATAAACATTCTGATGAACACGCTTATTTTATTCGGATTAAACATTCTTATCTATTTTCCAATACCTATTATTCTGGCACTTATGTTGAATGAGCTTAGAGGGACGTTCTTTAAAAGGTTCTTTCAGACGCTGGTCTACTTACCTCACTTTATGTCATGGGTTATCGTGGTCTCGATCACCTTCGTAATGGTAACGATGGATGGAGGAATTATTAACGAAGTTATATCGTTTTTCGGGTTCGAAAAGATCAATTTCTTGCTCAACCCCGGATGGTTCAGACCGATGTATATCCTTCAGGTTATCTGGAGAGAAGCGGGTTGGGGTACGATCATCTATCTAGCCTCTATTGCTGCCATTGATCCTGGATTGTATGAAGCAGCTCGTATAGATGGTGCAGGACGTCTGAGACAAATCTGGCATATTACACTTCCAGCCATAAGAGGCGTCATTATTACATTATTTATTTTGAAAATTGGTTCCGTACTCGATCTTGGATTTGAACATGTCTATTTATTGCTCAATTCGATGAACCGAGAGGTTGCGGAAATTATTGATACGTACGTATATACAGCCGGTTTGAGACAGGGGCAATTCAGTTACAGTACAGCGATCGGATTCTTTAAATCTATTATTGGTTTGATTATGGTCATGTCTGTGAATAAATTCTCCAAGAAAATGGGAGAAGAAGGCGTGTATTGATATGTTGTGGGAGGGATTAGAATGGTAGAAGATCGATCCATCGGTGGAAGGATTTTTGCTGCAGTTAACTTTACGTTACTAGCCATCATTGCTTTAGTCACGGTTCTTCCGTTTATTCACGTAGTTGCAGGCTCCTTTACGACAAGTGCTGAGATGGCAGCTAACAAGTTTGTGCTCATTCCCAAAGTGTGGAGCTTGGATGCTTACAAGTTTATATTCTCTACGGGTACGATCTTCAAAGCGATGGGTGTCTCCGTTGGAGTTACACTGGTAGGAACATTGTTCAGTATGTTTGTGACTGCGCTCATGGCATATGGTCTTTCTCGCAAGGATCTAGATGGACGTACGGCTATCAATTTCATGGTCGTCTTCACGATGTTGTTTCATGGTGGAATGATCCCGACATTCTTAGTTGTAAAGGAACTGGGGTTAATCGACTCTTATTGGGCACTCATTCTTCCTTCAGCCATTAGCGCATTTAATATGATCATTCTTAAGAATTTCTTTCAAAATATACCGGAGGGGTTGGAAGAGTCCGCTAAGATCGACGGTTGCACGGATTTCGGAATATTATTTCGGATCGTACTTCCGTTATCTATGCCAGCTATAGCAACCATCTCTCTATTCTACGCGGTAACCTATTGGAATACGTACATGACGGCAATTCTATATTTGGACGATAGTGCTAAATGGCCGATTCAAGTGCTATTGCGACAGATTGTAGTTCTTGCAAGTGGGATGGATTACAGTTCTACGCTGGATGCGGCTGTACCTCCCCCAGATCAGACGATTAAGATGGCGGTTATTGTCGTTGCAACACTGCCAATTCTAATGTTATATCCGTTCTTACAGAAGCATTTTGCTAAAGGTGCCATGTTGGGGTCTATGAAAGGTTAGAAAATTAACGTTTGAAATCTGATGAATAGATATTGTTCTGATAATGAGAGGAGACTACACATGACTCAAATGTTGACGAGAACACCGCTAGAATGGGCTAAAAAGGCTTGTGATTCTCTGATGAACACTTACGCTGCAGGAGAACTTCCTCCTGCACATCGGTGGCATTACCACCAAGGTGTATTTCTATGTGGAATGGAACTCTTGTGGGAAACGGTACAAGAGGATCGCTATGTGGACTATATTCAAAGTTATGTGGATGATCTCATAGATGATCATGGTAATTTCTATTTCGCTCGTGATGAGTTAGATGCCATTCAGGCAGGGCTTCTATTATTTAATCTTCATGAACGGACAGGTAAGGATAAATATCGTGTGGCTGCTACCAAACTGAGAAGTTTATTACTGACGCTTAATTTAACCTCGGAGGGAGGATTCTGGCATAAGGATAAATACGCTAATCAAATGTGGCTCGATGGGCTATATATGGCGGGGGTATTCTCCTTGAAATATGCGGAAGCCTATGGGGAGCCATCCCTGAGGGAAACAGTCCTTCATCAGGAGCGCTTGATGCGCAAACACATGAAGGATGAGGATACAGGATTACTGTATCACGCGTGGGATGAGAGTCGACATATGCCATGGTCTGATCCTGAGAGTGGCTGCTCTCCTGAATTCTGGGGGAGATCACTTGGATGGTATGGCCTGGCATTAGCACAATTTCTTGATTATCTACCAGAGAGCGACCCAGGACACGCAGAACTATTATTGGAATTGGGGAACTTCGTGCAGGCACTGGTTCGTTATCAAGACAAGGAAAGTGGCCTTTGGTATCAAGTTGTAGATAAGGGGCATTTGTCGGATAACTGGTTGGAGACATCGTGTAGTTGCTTATTCGTCTATACCATTGCGAAGGCTGTGAAGCACGGCATCGTTGGGAAAGAATATGTAGAAGCAGCTAAGAAGGGGTATGAAGGGTTAATCAACATATTAGAGTGGGACGAGAATGAGGGCTTAATTCTACCGAATATTTGTATTGGTACTTCGGCTGGAGATTATGAGAATTATGTAACTCGTCCTACGAGTAAGAATGATCTACACGGCGTTGGCGCATTTGTGATGGCTTGCGTTGAGATGCAAGCATTACGCTAACTGACTATGAATGCTGAATGTAGATGACCAACATAGTAGAAGGTGAACGAAGACATAGCAGGTAAAGGAATGAAGTCGCACGGTATTCGGTGCGGCTTTTTCTCTATTGTCAAGGAGGTTTCTAGCTGAATAAACTTAAAAATTAAGATATCATCATTTTGTATAATACATGGTCAGTCTCTGTCACACTTGACTTGGCATTCCGTGATAACAATAAAATTTAAAGGGTGACAACAGATGACATTCAAAAGTTTCCTGAGTTTAGTGGAGATTAGAACGAAACTCGCCAGCATGATTCCCTTCTTTATAGGATCGGTATATGTGGTGTTCCGATTCCATGAGTTTCAAGTTACACATTTCCTACTGATGCTGATATCCTTACTTTCGTTTGATATGTTTACAACGGCAATGAATAATTACTATGATTTCAAAAAGGCAAGTAAGAAAGAGGGTTATGGTTACCAAGAACATAACGCCATTGTGAAGTTCGGACTGAAAGAATCGACGGTTGTGACGCTGATTATTAGTCTTTTTGTGACAGCAGTGGGTACGGGGATATGGCTGGTTATGAGTACGGGAATGGTTGTATTCCTTATAGGAGGGCTATCCTTTTGCGTGGGGATATTGTATTCGTTCGGTCCCATTCCTATCTCTAGAATGCCATTAGGTGAGTTGTTCTCCGGTTTATTTATGGGGTTCGTCATTATATTTGTCTCCACATTTATTCATGTAGGTGATCAACTCGTTACTTTAGCTTTTAACCAACAGAATCTGAGCGTTCATATCGACATGGTCGAAGTATTATTGATCTTCCTCATTTCGATCCCTGCTATTCTTGGGATCGCTAATATTATGCTAGCCAATAACATATGTGATATGGATGAAGATGTTGAGAATAAAAGATACACCCTTCCGGTGTATATCGGCAAATCGCATGCCTTAATCTTGTTCAGATTCATTTACTATGCTTCTTTCTTGGATCTGATTGTATTGTTATTCTTGAAAGTAAATCCGCTCATCGTTGTGCTGGTTCTACTCACTTTGATCCCCGTTAGGAAGAATATTAACTTGTTTATGAAGAAGCAGACCAAACAACACACCTTTGGTTTAGCTGTACAGAATTTCATGATTACCAATATGGCTCGGATCTTAGCCTTGAGTGTGGCGATTGTGATGGCAGTGTGATTATAGTGGGTATACGGGGAAGTATCATAACGAAAAAGGATATGCATTAGATGCATATCCTTTTTCTTTTATATTCACTTGTGATATGAGAAAATTAAACGGTAACTCGGGAAAGGGCCTTATCTGCAGGGACATATTCAAATCCAAGATCACGAGCCACCGCTGCATATGTGACGCAGCCATTGATGACATTAGCTCCACTTGCAATCGCTGGATTGCTAAGAATAAGTTCTTGAATATCCTGATTAGCTAACTTTAACGCAAATGGTATAGTTGCATTTGTTAAGGCTACCGTTGACGTTTGCGGTACGGCACCCGGCATGTTCGCTACAGCATAATGAATTACGCCATGCTTCACATAGGTTGGATGATCATGTGTCGTGATATGGTCAATCGTCTCTACGATTCCCCCTTGGTCAATAGCAACATCTACAATAACAGAACCTGGACTCATTGATTTCACAACTTCTTCGGTCACTAACTTGGGAGCTTTGGCTCCAGGGATCAGAACAGCACCAATTAATAGATCTGCTTCTGCAACAGCTTTAGCAATGTTGGACGGACTAGAGACTAATGTGGTCATCTGGTGACCAAATATATCATCTAATTGGCGTAATCGACCTACATTTAGATCTAATAAGGTGACATGTGCTCCGAGACCGATAGCAACCTTTGCAGCATTCGTCCCAACGACTCCTCCACCAATGATCGTCACCTTCCCACGTGCTACGCCTGGAACACCCGATAATAGTATCCCTTTACCACCCTGGGGTCTTTCTAGTAATTGCGCCCCGATCTGAGCTGCCATTCGACCAGCCACTTCACTCATGGGTGTTAGTAGCGGGAGTGTACCATGAGTAGTAACTGTCTCATAAGCAATGGCGGTTACACCTGAATCAACTAAAGCCTTTGCAAGTGAAGGCTCAGCGGCTAGATGCAAATACGTAAAGAGGATTAACCCCTTTCTAAAGTACACATATTCACTAGATAAAGGTTCCTTAACCTTCATAATCATATCCGATTGACTCCATAATTCTTGAGCTTCTTCTACGATTATTGCACCAGCAGCAGTATATTCATGATCAGGGAACCCACTTTCTGCTCCTGCTTGATGTTCAACATATACGGTATGTCCATGTTGAAGGAATTCTTCTACGCCTGAAGGGGTGATCGCTACACGATGTTCATTATTTTTGATTTCCTTTGGGATTCCAATTCTCATCATAATCACCTCTTAGATTTAATAATCTTATAAGTGCGTGTTCAAAAAGTCAGATTTTCAGCACCAAGAAGATTGGATGAAGCAAGGGAGTGAGGAGCGGAGCGTAGGCAGTACCTACGTGAGCACCGGAAGGACCGGCTGAATTCAATATTCGATGTCGAATAAGCCTCTTGATATACTTCGTGATCAAAAGATGACTTTTTGAACCACCTCTATAATTAAAGTGTACAAGTGAATGGAAACTTTATCATCGTACGCCATGTCTAGAAATATAAGATAATAGGAAGACAAAATGTTTATGGTGTAATATTATATAACACATAAAGTGTGTGATTTAATGAACTAACATGGGACTTGACCAAAACTAGCCCGCAATCAACGAACAGACAAGTGATTTGTGTTATGAATATTAACGCAGGAGCGTGAAACTATATGATAAAGGGATTTACACTTTACATTAAAGATGTATTGAAACGTTCCGTATTCCAGAAGGCCAAGTTGATAGCAGGCAATCGTGGTTTAGACCGAGAAGTAGGCTGGGTTCACGTGATAGAAATTACTCAAATTGCTCCTTTTATCAGTAAAAATGATTTCATTCTTACGACGGGTCTTTGGCTTAATCAAATAGAGGAGGAACAGCTTGCCTATATGGAGCAACTCATTCATCAAGAGGCGGCGGGTCTGTGTATTGAATTCGGTACCGCAATCGAACGAATCCCCGATAAAATAATAGATCTAGCGAATGCACATGATTTTCCCTTGATTATATTTGAACACCCCGTCCGTTTCGTTGCAATAACACAGGATATCCATGGGCTACTGATTAATCAACAACATCAGATCCTTAAAGATCTGGAGGCTTTTTCACGTAAGTTGCAACAGATGACACTTCAAAGTACGGATGTGCATGCGGTACTCCATTTATTATATGAATACACTAATCAGCAAATTGTGTACCATTCTACGGTAGAATCGAATAAATTTGTTCCATCACTACCTTCCGAGATGACAAATCAAATGTCTGCTTTTTATAAAAAACAGGTTGAGAATGATGAAGGGGCAGCACAGGAGACGGCTTTTTTCAGAATGAATGATGATCAGATACTGTTATCCCAGCCTGTTATTTGTCTAGGTCAGACGCTCTCCTATGTGGGTATCATTCTTCCGAATAATAATTCAACGGAGACACTCATTCTACTCTTGGATTATACGGCCAAGTCGATTGCGACTCTATTGATTAGAAGTCTATTTCTAGAAGAAAAGATGATGCGAGATCAGAATCAACTCATCCAAGACATTATGGATCATAAGATCGAAGATGAAGAGGTAGCTCGTACTCGGATGGGTCTGCGACCTAAAGGCCATGGGGAGAGGGACTTCTTTATGGGTGGAATCATAGAGATGAAGCATGATATGTGGCAATTGAGCCAAGAACGAATACATATCGACCATCAGGATATACTGGTACTTTTACGGGCACTTCTTAAGAAGCATGGAATACATCATTTGTTAATGATGAAGGATACTCGAATATATGTGATATGTGCCAAGGATGTAACGAGTGGAGATCCCACGGATCTACTGAGAAAAGGCATTGCGAAAGTCGTAGAACAACTCCGAGCGTCTAGTATGAGTACTTCTAACTCGCTTACCTTGGTTGCGGGCTTTGGAAAAATTCGATCCGTCATCGCGGATATGTATCTTGACTTCAAAGAAGCCATTCAAGTGATTGAGATGGCACGAATCAGGCCGACAGGGCAAACCTCGTTATTTTACGAGAATCTAGGAATATATCAGCTGTTAAAAGCCATCCCAGATCAGTCCTTTCTTCGAGCATTCGTTCGGGACCATTTAGGTGCTCTTATTGCGTATGATCAAGAACATCACTTACAGTTGATTCAGACGTTAGAGGTGTATCTAAAATGTATGGGTTCTAAGAAAGATACAGCGGAACAATTATATATTCACAGACAGACGTTATACAACCGCTTGGATAAAATGACGGAGATCCTAGGCGACAATTTCCTCGATTCAGATAAAAGAACATGTCTGGAGATGGCCTTACTCGTGCATGGCATGCTGACATGGTCCGAGAGTCCCAGTACATTAGGGTGGGAGTAAACACATCAGAATAACCATTTAGATATATAACGTTCGATATATTCCAAATTAAAACATGTATATTTTTAAAAGCGAAATTTGTTATACTAATGTGTCTCCTCAACACGGACATCAAAAACTATATACCTCAACTAGATAGGAGTCGTATTCATGTTACAAATTTTACAAGATATGATTGATGTTATAAACAGTATGATGTGGTCTAAATTACTTATCATCATGCTTATTGTTTGTGGTTTGTATTTCAGTGTTAAAACTAATTTTTTACAATTCCGTCTCTTGAAAGAAATGTTTCGCGTATTAAGAGAATCCACGAGCGGTTCTCGTGATACGATCTCTCCGTTTCAGGCTTTCTGTATTAGCATGGCGGCGCGAGTAGGGACGGGTAATATTACGGGGATTGCGATCGCTATCGCACTTGGTGGTCCGGGTGCTGTGTTCTGGATGTGGGTTATTGCCATTATTGGGTCAGCATCCAGCTTTATTGAGAGCACACTAGCGCAAGTGTATAAAGTCAAAGATAAAGATGGATTCCGAGGTGGACCAGCCTATTATATGGAACGAGGACTAAAGAAGCGGTGGATGGGCGCCTTGTTTGCTATCCTGATCACCTTATCGTTCGGACTCGTATTTAATGCGGTTCAGTCAAACACCATTACCTTAGCATTTGAGAATGCTTTTGGCACAAATCGTCTAGCAATAGGTTTAATCATGGCGGCGGTATTCGCAATCATCATATTCGGTGGTGTGAAACGTATTGCAAAGATGTCCGAATATATCGTTATTGTTCTAGCTGTATTATATATCGGGATTGCCGTGTATATCGTGTTAGCTAACATTGGACAAGTTCCGGCAGTACTTTCCCTGATTGTGAAGAATGCCTTTGGTATTGAACAAGTCGCAGGGGGTTCTCTGGGGGCAGCACTCATGCAGGGTGTGAAACGTGGATTATTCTCGAATGAAGCGGGTATGGGGAGTGCGCCCAATGCTGCAGCAACTGCAACGACAAGTCATCCGGTTAAGCAAGGGTTAATTCAAGCATTAGGCGTACTAGTCGATACATTAGTAATTTGTACAAGTACTGCTATGATCATTCTATTGTCCGGCGTATATACGCAATCTGGGCTAGGTGGAATTGAATTAACTCAAGCGGCATTAAGTGTGCACATCGGTTCTTGGGCATCTGGTTTCTTAGCCATTATGGTGTTGTTGTTCGCGTTCAGTACGCTGATCGGGAATTATTACTATGGAGAGACCAATATTGCGTTTTTGAAGTCAAATAAGATATGGATCGTTATATACAGATGTAGTGTATTAGCTATGATTATTTTCGGATCGGTGGCCAAGGTTAAGTTAGTATGGGATCTGGCCGACTTATTTATGGGATTCATGGTCATCGTCAATCTGATTGCCATTACAATGTTATCTAGAGTAGCCTTTGCCGCATTGAAAGATTATATGAAGCAGAGGAAAATGGGCAAGGACCCCGTATTTACGAGAGATAGTCTGCATATGTTGGATAATTCTCATAACATTGAATGTTGGGATTCTCCGTTAATACCAGATAAAGCAGAATAGATTCTGTATATGAAAAGAACGAATAATAAATAAATGTAAGAGCCTACTCATTGACAAGTAGGCTCTTGTTTGTGTGATTTAATATATTTATATGGATATATAGCATGTGATATATAGGTAAGAGATAAGTAAGGGGGGGATTAAGAAATCGTTAAGAAATCATTAAGAAATCGTTAAGAAATCGAAAAGGTGTTAAGTTACAATTTGGTAACTTGTTGTAATATATATAGGAAATATAAGGAGGGAGAATAGTGAATATTGTTACAGTCTATAAATTGATAGAGTGTAGGAGGAATGAATTAAATACGCTTGTAAGTATATATGGTATTAAAGATCAACGGGTCATGATTAAATCGGTACAGCTTGATCGGATAATAAATATGTATATCCACAAGAGACTTCAACAGTTACCTCATCGACATACAGACGATAACTACAGTAAACAAACTGACTACATAAGTTGTACCAAAGAGTTCGCAAGGATATAGATGGATAATAATACAACGGCATCGTCTCTTTTGGGAAACGATACCGGTTAGATATAGTTATTTTTTGGTGCCGTGTTGCTTGTTAGGTAATTTATCGCTTGGGGTTCCCTTGCCATGATGCTCTTTATTTAGTTCCTGCTTAGCCTGTGTATCATGTAATTTCTCTACAAACTCGTGCGTATTATCCATGTGTTTAGCCTCCTTGTATAGTTACTATTTATACTATCTCCATGAACGACTAAATTCATGAGTCGGGGTTTGATCCATTACAGATCATCTGGAGGCTAAGCTATACGACACGTCGCATAGACAGAATAACGTTACTCCAGTAACCCGTATCAAGACTACTGATCTGAACCCCTGGGTCTCCCCAAGTATGAATGAACTTACCTTCTCCTATATAAATCCCCACATGACCTGGAATCGTGTTGCTCTCAAAACGGTCAGGAACGGTGAAGAATATTAAATCCCCAGGTTTTAAATCGTTACGTGTAACTTCAACTCCTTCCTTTGCTTGATCTCTGGCTAGTCTAGGTAGATCCTTATTGATTTGATCGAACACGTATTGAGTAAATGAGGAACAGTCAAAGGTCTTTGATTGGGTGTAGGGTTCCGCACCGAATTCGTAGGGGACTCCAAGATATTTTTTAGCAAATGAGACGAGCTTATTCTGGTCTGTTGTTGTACTCGCAGTCTTTAAGGATTTAGCTTGAATTTTATTTGGCGAGTCTACATCATGCAAAGGCGAAATCTCTACTCTGTGATATCTCTGGTTCCATTTGACATCCGTATGGAGTAGCGTTGAAAGAGAACCAAGGGTTAGAAATAATTGGCCATTTTGTCGAATAGGGGCTTCTTTTAATTGAATAGATGATCCTAATGAGGAAGCTTGTTTTTGCCCTAGGTAGGCATGGTACATGGGATCGGTATATCCAATCTGTACATCTTTTCCAGAATCCTTCATACGAAGACCAAGGGATTGAACGGCATTCTTTAACGGAACCCAGGTCTTGCCCGAATAGTCGGTGTATAAGACTTGATCCGTAAACATCCCAGCAGTAGTAGGAGAAGAGGGGGCGTCCTTTTCTTTGGCAGTATTACTGCAGGATACACATAATAACATAACGATACAGGTGATCCATATCAGGATGGCTCTTTTTTTGCGTAGGGTTAGCTTTAGCATGTACACACACTCCATTATTCAAATAGGATAACCTCGGAACCAAGCATGAGAAGGTTGTCGTCTCCTCATCCTTAATGCCGAGGTAGCATTTAAGTATAATGTGTGTAAATTGCCGGCTTTTTATTAATGAACAGTTACAGGGGTGTCTTGTGATGTCGGGAGAGACTTTTTGGGAGTGCCGTCCAGTCCGTATTCTTGATCATATGCATCAAAGATCTTACGTGCAATGGGAGCTGCACTCTGAGCGCCGAATCCACCTTCGGGAACGACAACAGCGATAGCAAGCTTAGGGTTATCACGAGGGGCGAAGGCAATGAATATTCCGTTATCCCTTGTTTTACCTTTGGCATCTTGCTCAGATGTCCCTGTTTTTCTTGCGAAATCATAAGGGAATCCTTCAAAAGCACTTACACTCGTATTCATACCTTGTTTGATTTCGCGCCAGAAGCTTTTATCTATCTTGATTTCATTTTCTTCATCATTTAGAATTTCGGGACCGAACTTCTTAACAATGGTTCCATCCTGATCTTTAATCTCATTCACTAGCTGTGGCTTCATTCGTATGCCTTCATTTGCTAGTGTGCTGGCATATTGAGCAAGTTGTAAGGTTGTGTACTTGCCTTGTTGTCCAAAGGAGGCATAGGCTAAGGCTGCTAAATTACTCCCAGCTTGTTTGGTGTTCTTGTATTCAAGTATACCTAAATATTCTTTGGGTAGATCTACACCCGTAGAAACACCGAGTCCGAATTGCTTCATATATCGATCCCAAATATCGATACCTTTTTCTCCTGGATATTTGGAGTTCAATCTCTTACCTACCATATCGACCATAAAGGTATTGGATGACTCCTGAATAGCCATGGTAGGTTTAATGGAGCCAAGGACATGACCAGAGGAATTTCGGATAGGCTGCTCAGAGCCCTCTTTCCCAATGTAGGTTATTCCGCGATCTTGATAGCGATCGGTAGTTCTGAATAGATTCTCGTTTAACCCAACCAATACGCTGAGAGGTTTAATAGTAGAACCTAACAGTAAGAGAGAATCCAGCCCATTAGCGGATTTGCCAGAACTTATTGGAGAGATCGTCCCATTCTGGTAATTGTTTTTGATCCGTTCATAATCTTCGGTAGAAATGTTCTTACTTCCTGATGATTTCCATACGTTCGTGTTATAATCGGGCATGCTTGCCATCGCAATTACTTTTCCCGTATCTACTTCCATGGCTACTGCATAGCCCGTAATGGCATTTGGATGAGTCTTTCCAGAGACCGTATTGGTGTGAAGCCAATTCAACTGATCTGTGATAGCTTGCTCAGTCTTCAGTTGGACATTTTTATTTATCGTCAAATAGATATCATGACCTTTCTGAGGAGGAACCACTTGTTCTACGGCTATCGGCATATTCTGGGCTGTGACGGAAACGTCCTTGTAGCCATTCTCTCCTCTAAGCTCATCCTGAAAGGCATACTCTATCCCGTCATATCCGACAACTTCATCCTCTGTATAGGTTAGACCAGGGTTTCTTGTGCCTTCTCTATCCTTCTGAAGTGCATCCATCTTCGTATATAATTCCTTCGAACTTTTGTAATATTTAATATATCCTACCGTTTGGACGGCTATCGTATCCGGATTATAATGGCGAATACCTTCTTCTACAATTTCTATGCCGGGAAAAAATGCCTTATTTTCTGAGAAAAAGGCGACTTCCTCTTTGTTAAGGTCAGTCTTGATCCGCCGAGGCTCATAACCTGAACCCTTCATGAATTCCAAATCCATGGCATCGATGATATCTTGTTTGGTAAAATTCTTATCATCAGGATC
Organism: Paenibacillus sp. Y568; assembly: GCF_059445545.1. Taxonomy (NCBI): domain Bacteria; kingdom Bacillati; phylum Bacillota; class Bacilli; order Caryophanales; family Paenibacillaceae; genus Paenibacillus; species Paenibacillus sp. Y568. Next base: position 39,389 of record NZ_JCAIUM010000019.1, on the reverse strand, counting down.
TAATCTATTCAAGGCTTTCTCAATATCCTCGGCTAGTTGAAAGGCTTTGTGCCTAACGAGCGATTTCTTTCTCTTAATTAGAATCTGTTCTTTTGCTAAGCTATAATCTTCTCTCAATGTGATAAAAAGAGATTGAATAGGCGTAGAATAGGCAAGTTTCGTATGCGTATCATCATAAATGGTACCTCGAATCGGGGGAAGGGCGATCGTTTTCATTAACCCATTGGTTTCTTCCTCCTTCAGAGTAGGCCCTTCAACAAATTGAAGAATAGCTAATCTAACAATAATGATGCAGAAAATAATAAAGGTACAAAAAAAGAAAGTATTTACTCTTAGCGTGAAAAATTCTCTTCGTTTATCTTTGCTCTTAGCCTGATAAGGATCTAACATAAGTACACTCCAATCTCAAAAGTGAGTTGTTATAAGAAATATGGGATAAAAATATGAAAATGGTTTATCTATTTTATTATAACCATTATATTCCATAGAAGATATAAATCGAAAGTATTGGATACATATTATTAATTCAGATGTTCCATTGACAATACCCAGTAAGACAGTATAATTAAAATATCATTCAATTGATAATGAATATCATTATTAATTAGAGTTCATTAACCCTATATTTCAGGAAGAGTAAGGAAAGAGCTATGAAAAAGAGATATTTACTCATTACACTTGTGGTTTTTTCATTTATTTCGATCTTCATCGGGGTTAAAGACATCTCTCCGTTGGATATCTTCCACTTAACAGATCAACAACTTCAAACATTAACGATTAGTCGGGTTCCACGTCTTATTAGCATTATTATAGCCGGTATGAGTATGAGTATTGTCGGTCTAATTATGCAACAGTTAACCCGTAACAAGTTCGTATCACCGACGACAGCTGGAACCATGGATTCGGCAAGGTTCGGAATCCTCGTCGCTATGATGATATTCTCCAATGCGACATCACTTCAGAAAATGTTAGTCGCGTTCATCTTTGCACTTCTAGGTACCTTTATCTTTATGAAAATTCTAGACAAAGTGAAATACAAGGATGCCATCTTCATCCCGTTAGTTGGGATTATGTTCGGGAGTGTGGTGGGTTCGATTACAACATTTTTTGCCTATAAGAATGACCTCATTCAGAATATGGCTTCATGGCTGCAGGGTGATTTCTCAGTGATCTTAAAGGGCCGCTATGAAATGTTATACATAAGCATTCCGCTGGTCATTGTAGCTTACTTATTTGCTAATCGGTTCACGATTGCCGGTATGGGTGAGGATTTCGCTAAGAACCTGGGCCTAAATTATAAGCAAATCGTAAATATTGGCCTTATCATTGTAGCTGCCGTATCTTCTATTGTGATATTAACGGTTGGTATGATTCCCTTCTTGGGGTTAATTGTTCCGAATATCGTGACCATCTATCAAGGAGATAATCTTAAAAAAAGTCTCTCTCATACGGCATTATTAGGAGCGGTATTCCTTCTGTTCTGTGACATCCTAGGAAGGCTGATTATATTTCCATATGAGATACCTATTGGTCTCACTGTTGGCGTGATAGGAAGCGGTATTTTTATATACTTACTTATTAGAAGAAAGGCATATGCATAATGAAGGTAAAGCTCAGTATTTTATTTGTTATTGTGATGGCACTTATCGCTTTGTTCTTGTTGTATGACGTAGGTGGTCACTGGGATTATGTCCTTCCTAGAAGAGGGAAGAAGATTCTAGCCATGGTCCTTACCGGTGGTGCAATTGCCTTTTCTACGATTGTGTTCCAGACGATCACGAACAACCGCATTCTGACACCTAGCATTCTAGGGTTGGATTCGCTATATATGTTGTTTCAGACCTTTGTCATTTACGTCTTTGGATCGAACCATGTAACTTCGGTTGACCGAAATGTTAACTTTATAATCTCCGTTGGATTAATGGTGGGATTCTCGGGTGTGTTCTACAAGATTCTATTTCGAAAAGATGGACAGAGGAACATTTACTTTCTGTTATTGATTGGAATGATACTAGGAACATTCTTTGGAAGTGTATCTTCCTTTATGGAGGTACTCATTGACCCCAATGAGTTTATGATGCTACAGGACAAGATGTTCGCTAGCTTCAACAATGTGAATACCGATTTGTTGGTTATATCAATCATTGGGATTCTTGGCGTGACTATTTATTTCATGAGGTTCGTTAAATATCTAGATGTTATCTCGTTAGGAAGAGATCAGGCTGTTAATCTAGGTGTCAATTACGATTATGTTGTCAAAAGATTGCTCGTAGTCATAGCCATTCTGATGTCGATCGCCACAGCTTTAGTGGGTCCAATCACTTTCTTAGGACTTCTAGTTGCGAATGTTGCACATCAGTTCCTCAAAACATATCAACATAAATATTTAATCTTTGGATCTGTTCTTATTAGCGTTATCGCATTAATCGGAGGGCAGTTCATTGTTGAGAAGGTATTTACATTCTCCACCACATTAAGTGTCATTATTAACTTTATTGGGGGATCGTACTTCATATATCTTCTGCTAAAGGAGAATAAGTCATGATAGAGGTAAGAAATGTTTCCAAAAAGTATGCAGATAAACATGTCGTTGATCAGGTTTCCCTTAAGATTACTAAGGGCACCATTACTTCTTTTATAGGACCTAACGGTGCTGGAAAAAGTACACTTCTCTCGATGATTAGTCGCCTCACAACCAAGGATCAAGGTGAGGTCTTAATTGAAGGACAGGAAATTAGCAAGGTTAAGAGTAATGACCTCGCCAAGCAAATTTCAATTCTGAAACAGTCGAACCATATTAATATTCGATTGACGATTAAGGAACTTGTTAGTTTTGGAAGGTTTCCTTATTCTCAAGGGAAGTTGACTCCTGAAGACTGGAAGTATGTAAATGAAGCGATTCAGTATATGGACCTTGAAGACCTTCAAGATAAGTACTTAGATGAGTTAAGTGGAGGTCAGAACCAACGTGCGTATATCGCCATGGTTATTGCCCAGAACACAGATTATATTTTGCTAGATGAGCCTTTAAATAACTTAGATATGAAACACTCTGTACAGATTATGAAAGTGCTAAGACGAATGGTTGATGAATTGGGTAAGACGGTCATTATCGTCATTCATGATATCAATTTTGCATCCGTCTACTCCGATTATATCGTTGCCCTTAAGGATGGAAGAATCATTAAAGAAGGAGCAACAAACGATATTATTGATCGCACTGTTCTACAGGAAGTGTATGGTATGGATATCCATATTGAGAACATTCATGATAACAAAATATGTGTCTACTTTGCTTAAAAGGTAACTCTTTGTTTCGTAAATTATGATGTGCATATGCCATGCGTAAAGGCGCCAGTATGGTGTAATGAGCATCAATGATTTTAATAGTATAACTATAAAAATTTAGGAGTGATTCAATTGAAGAAAAGTGTACTCATGATCATAATGACTGTAATGATGGCTATCGTGGTAGCTGCGTGCGGCAATAATAATACGAAAGAGGCAAAGAATACAACGACGGACTCTGCAGGGAATACGACGAATGCAGCAGCACCTACAGAACCCGTAGAAAGTAAAGAAATAACGATTAAACATAAGTTGGGTGAGACTAAGTTACAGACGAACCCTGAGAAAGTCGTTGTGTTTGATTTCGGAATATTGGATTCACTAGATAAGTTAGCTGTTGAAGTAGCGGGTGTACCGCAAGCCAACATTCCTCCGTACCTTTCTAAATATGAAGATAAGAAATATGCCAACGTGGGAAGCTTGAAAGAGCCTGATTTTGAAAAAATCAATGCTCTTGATCCTGATCTCATCATTATATCGGGAAGACAACAGGAAGCTTATGAGGAATTGACGAAGATTGCTCCTACGATTTTCTTAGGAGTAGATAACACGAAATTAGTAGAGTCATTCAAAGAAAATATGAACACGTTAGGTCAAATCTTTGATAAACAAGCACAAATTGATGAAGAACTAGCTAAGATTGACGCATCGATCAAAGATATTCACGATAAAGCGACTGCAACAGGTAAGAATGGACTCATTGTTCTTGCTAATGAAGGTAAATTAAGTGCTTATGGAGCTGGTTCAAGATTTGGAATCATTCATGACGTACTTGGATTCAAACCTACAGATGCTACTATCGAAGTGTCCACTCATGGACAAAGCATTACTTCCGAGTTCATCCAAGAGAAGAACCCAGACTTCCTATTTGTAGTGGATCGAAGCACTGTGGTTGCTGCAGAAGGTGCAGAGGCGACTTCCGCTAAGGACACGATTGAGAATGATTTAGTGAAGAATACGAACGCGTTCAAAGAAGGACATATCGTATATCTTAATCCTAATTATTGGTATCTATCCGGTGGAGGGCTTGTATCGATGGTAGAGATGATCAATGAAATTGGTGCAGCAATTCAATAAGATGCGCCCACACCGCCTCTCTATCCCATTCATATAGTGGGATGGAAGGGAGGGACATCAATTATGTCACCTAAATCCCATTATGTTACAGCGAGGAAACATCTTCATAAATTTGTGAAGGTGAAAACGAAGTATGGAAGTACCTTTTACGGAGAGATTGTGAAAGTTAGTCCTACGAAAATGTTTTTAAAAGTTTCTTCCGTTAAGAGCGATAAGAAAGTTCATACCTCTTTTGCACCATTCATTCTCCCATTAGTACTGTTCGATTTACTTGCAATCATACTGGTGGGTTCAACTAGAAGAAGATATTTCTAATTCAAATGCTAACCTATTTACTGCCGAGATCCTGATCTTGGCAGTTTTTCTTTTGGAACCAAATTTGATGTGAATAAACGCTTGGAGGGGACGATGGTAGGCATAGATAGGTGATAAATATGAATTCGATCATATTTATTTTTAGGGAAATAGGATATTTTCTAACCATACTATACCGTCCAGACGGTGAAAAGGTTGGTGAAGGTCCGTGAGAATCACTTCAAGATTGTCCAAACGTCAGGACATTTTACATTCAGCATCTTACCTTATTTGTAGCAAGGGTGTCTCTAACGTGACTTTGGATGCGATCGCCAAAGAGACGGGGATAAGTAAAGGTGGATTGTTATATCACTTTCCAAGTAAGGACGCACTGTTTGAAGCGTTGGTTACGGATATTATGGATCGTGTAACCGAGGGAATGATGAAACGGGTGTCCGATGATCCTAACCCTCGGGGTAAATGGTGTCGCGCTTATATAGAAGAGGTATTTGCACAATTTGATGAACTTGACCAGACGAATGCAGGGTTGTTGGCCGCTATTTCGACGCATCCTGAAATGCTAAGACCCTTTCATGAACATTACGAATTGTGGAAGGACAACATGGAGCATGATGGTATTCACCCTAAATCGGCGATGATGATTCGGCTTACGATCGACGGTCTGAAATTTAATGCTTTATTTGGCATGCCATCTCTTCAAGAGAGTGATAAGAACACATTATTGGAATCGTTACTTTTTTTAACAAGTGGGGATGGGGAGGCATATAAGGATGAAGAGCGATAGGATGTATCTTGGTATTGATATTGGTTCAACGACGATTAAGATGGCTATCATTAACGAGAATACGGAATTGATCTATAGTAACTATAGAAGACATAATTCGGACATTAGGAATACATTCATTACATTAATACACGAGGCACACCTACATATAGGAGATACAGATATTGCTGTTGCCATTACAGGTTCAGGTGGATTATCGATCTCGGAATGGATTCAGGTTACTTTTATTCAAGAGGTCATTGCAGGTATGAATGCGACTCAGCATTTGATGCCGCAAACGGATGTTATTATCGAGCTTGGTGGAGAGGATTCGAAGATCACCTACTTTCGAGGTGGTACAGAACAACGCATGAACGGTTCTTGCGCTGGGGGGACGGGTGCATTTATCGATCAGATGGCTGTCTTGTTACGAACAGATGCGCAAGGTCTAAATGAGTTGGCCAAGAATTATAAGCGTATTTATCCTATTGCAGCAAGATGTGGTGTATTCGCTAAGACAGACGTTCAACCGTTAATTAATGAGGGAGTAGCTAAAGAAGATATTGCAGTGTCTATTTTTCAGGCCGTGGTTACACAGACGATAAGTGGTCTAGCTTGTGGGAAGCCGATCAAAGGCAATGTAGCCTTTATAGGAGGGCCATTGACTTATCTTTCAGAGCTTCGTAAACGGTTTGTTGCGACGCTTCATTTGCGTGAGAATAAAGTTATTTTTCCGGAAAATTCTCATCTTATGGTTGCAATCGGTGCAGCCCTTGAGGCGCGGAAGGAAGCGGTCATTCAATTCTCAACGTTCATGAATGCAGTAGATGGACTAACCACCTTTGCGGATGAGAATGTGGAGCGACTTGTCCCTTTATTCAAGGATGAACAGGAGATTGAGCAATTTCGGGCTCAACATCAACAACATACTGTACCTACACAGGAGATTGAGGGTTATATAGGGCGCTGTTATCTAGGAATTGATGCAGGTTCCACAACAACCAAGGCTGTGTTGATTGATGAAGAAGGAGCCATGTTATATTCCTGGTATGGCAGTAATGAAGGGAATCCAGTGAAGACGGCACTTCAGATTGTAACGGACATCTATACTCAATTATCTGATGGTGCAGTCATTGCTAATACGACGGTTACGGGGTACGGAGAGCATTTAATTAAAGCAGCACTTCATATCGATGAAGGTGAGATTGAGACCATGGCTCACTTCAAGGCGGCACAGTTCTTTTATCCCGATGTCGACTTTATATTGGATATCGGTGGTCAGGACATGAAGTGCATGCGAATTCATAATGGTGTCATTGACAGTATCATTCTGAATGAAGCTTGTTCGGCAGGGTGTGGCTCTTTCTTAGAGACATATGCTCAGACCCTCGGCATGGATATCCAAGAGTTTGCACGTGTTGCCTTATTGTCTCAACAACCGGTTGAGCTAGGTTCGCGTTGTACCGTGTTCATGAATTCACGGGTGAAACAGGCTCAGAAGGAAGGTGCGACGGTAGCTGATCTGTCAGCAGGCCTATCGTACTCTGTGATAAAGAATGCACTCTATAAAGTGATAAAGATTCGTACACCAGAGCAGCTAGGACAGCGTATCGTGGTACAGGGCGGCACGTTCTATAACGATGCTGTATTGCGAGCATTTGAAATGATCATCGGTCGTGAGGTTGTCCGACCTACTATCGCCGGCTTGATGGGGGCATTTGGTGCTGCATTAATCGCGAAGGAACGAGAACAGATAGGGCAGAGCACCCTGTTATCCGAAGAGGCAATGAGAGGTTTCGAGATGAAGACACAGCTTACACGATGTAATCGTTGTAGCAATAGTTGTCAAATGACGATTAACAAATTCTCAAGTGGATCAACCTTCTTCTCAGGTAATCGTTGTAGTCGTGGGGAAGGTAAGAAATTAACTAATCAACATCTTCCGAATCTTTATGATTATAAATATAAGCGCATTTTTGATTATGAACCATTGCCTCCAGAGAATGCTGAGCGGGGAGTTGTAGGGCTCGCTCGAGTGTTAAATATGTATGAGAATTATCCGTTCTGGTTCACCTTCTTCACCCATTTAAAATTTAGAGTTGAGCTTTCTAGCCATTCATCGAAGGCCACATATGAGCTTGGGATAGAATCTATTCCATCCGAATCAGCTTGTTATCCTGCGAAGCTAGCCCATGGGCATGTCATGGATCTGGTGAATCGCGGGGTGAAGTTTATTTTCTATCCAGCTATTCCGAATGAGAAAGATAAGCTTGAAGAGGCGGATCACGATTATAACTGTCCGATTGTGACATCGTATTCGGAAGTTATTAAGATCAATATGGAGGTTCTGGAGGAACAGCATGTGACCTTTATGAATCCCTTCTTACCTTACAAAGACAAGAGAAAACTCATTCAGCGATTAACGGAGGAATTGAAATGCTTCCAAATTTCGCGAAAAGAAATCGCCGAAGCCGTTCAACTTGCCTGGCTAGAGGATGAGCTAGTAAAGCAAGATATTCGCACAAAAGGGGAGGAAGTTCTTGCCTGTCTTGAGGAAACTGGAGAAAAAGCCATCGTTCTAGGGGGAAGACCTTATCATATCGACCCTGAAATTCATCATGGCATCCCTGAGATGATTACGCAGATTGGCATGGCCGTACTGAGTGAAGATTCCATAGCTCATTTGCGTGATCCTAACATGAAGCTAAGAGTGATGAACCAATGGGTGTATCATTCTCGTCTCTATGCGGCTGCGGATGTCGCCGGGCATTCAAGCCAGTTGGAATATGTTCAATTGAATTCATTTGGTTGTGGGTTAGATGCGGTTACAGCAGATCAGATTGAGGAAATACTGGCGAGCCGTAGTAAGATTTATACCTGTCTCAAAATAGATGAAGGGAATAACCTCGGGGCAGCGAGGATACGCCTACGCTCCTTAAAGGCTGCCATGAAGGAACGAAGTCAACAGCCTTGCGGCTCCAGATGCGAGGAAGTAGCATATGCTACAGAAGAACAGGCATCACAGGATCGGGTGATGTTTACGAAGGAAATGAAGGATACGCATACGATTCTAGCTCCACAGATGGCTCCTATACATTTTCAATTTGTGCAGGAAGCCTTTCGTGCTGAGGGATATCGATTTGAAGTTCTACCTTACGTCAATGCAGAGACGATTGAGGAAGGGTTACGCTACGTTAATAATGACGCCTGTTATCCAACGATTATTGTTGTGGGTCAGATGATTCATGCCCTGAAATCGGGTCAATATGACTTGGATCGAACCGCACTCTTGATCACACAGACGGGCGGAGGATGTCGAGCGACGAACTATATTAGCTTTTTAAGGAAAGCTTTGAAGGATGCGGGTATGGCTCACATTCCTGTCATCTCGTTAAATGTAGGTAGCGGACTTGAGGAGAATCCAGGATTCAAGGTGACACGAGGGTTAATGAATAAAGGACTGCTCGGGATCGTGTATGGTGATTTGCTCATGCGATTATTGTATCGAGTAAGGCCCTATGAGAAGGCAAGAGGAGCTACGAATGCTCTATATGAGAAGTGGGTAGAACGTTGCAAGATGTCAGTTCGGGATGGGAACCATACAACGTTCCGTCGGAACATTAAGCAAATCGTAGCTGATTTTGATGATCTGGATATTGAGCTTGTTCGGAAACCTAAGGTGGGAGTGGTTGGAGAGATTCTTGTGAAATACCACCCACAGGCGAATAATAACATCGTCCAGTTATTGGAGAAGGAAGGGGTGGAGGTTGCTGTTCCCGATCTGCTGGACTTCTTTCTCTACTGTGCCTATGGAAGTGATACAGCATATAAGCTCCTTGAAGGAAGCTTGAAAGGTTATCTCGTTGGTAATGCGGCAATTGCGGGTATTGAGTATTACCGACGAGTGATGAAATCAGTGCTTGGTAAATATGCTAAGTTCTCTAAGCCACATTCTATTTATGAATTGGCTGAAAGGGCAGAGAAGATTATCTCACCTGGTAATCATACGGGAGAGGGTTGGTTTCTCACAGCTGAAATGATGGATTTAATCGAATCGGGTACTGATAATATTGTATGTATACAGCCGTTTGCTTGTTTGCCTAATCATGTGACGGGCAAAGGTGTTGCTAAAGGGCTGAAGTCTGAATATCCACAGGCTAATATAACGTATATTGATTATGATCCGGGTGTGAGTGAAGTGAATCAGATTAATCGAATAAAGCTTATGTTGGCTATAGCATTTAAGAATTTAGAAATGAAGCAGAACCAAGTTACGATCACGCAACAACCTCCAGCTGTCTCCACAGAGGATGGACCTTCTTTTGTAGGAGATGAGGGTAGTCCTAACGTATTCACATCACTCTAGCGTTTCATAAAGAACGGCGCCTCTTCGTGGGGGTGTCGTTCTTTGTTATAGTTCAAGTCTGTATAGATTCGTAAGCTTACTTGCAGTCTGATCCCATGTGAACTGTTCAAGGACATCATTACGACCATTCGCACCCATACGATCTCGAAGACTGATACTATTAGCCAATCTAAGTATATAATCAGCGAATCCTTGTGGTTTACGGTATTGATTCACAAGGTAACCGTTGTGTCCATGAATGACGATTTCTTGAATGCCACCATTTCGAGAAGCGATGACAGGTACCCCTGAAGCCATAGCTTCTATATTGACAAGACCGAAGGCCTCATGGGTCTGAGATGGACATACGAAGCAATCAGCTAGACGGTATATTTTATGAATCTTGGCATGAGCAAATTCCCCTAGATAAGTAATAGGCACGCCTAAAGTTCGAGCCTGGCTCTTAAGGCGTCTCATGTAGGAAGGCCGAACTCTGCCTACGATAACGATTTGCACAGGTGTATATTTTCGCACGAGGTGTGCGGCTTGAAGCAGTATAGAAACACCCTTTTGTGGAATGATTCTACCTACAAAAAGAATAGTAAAAGCATTGCCGATACCATAACGTTTCCTGCTAGTTCTCTTCTCTATTTCTGTAGCTGAACGGAAACGGGAAATATCTACACCTAACTCTACCGTATGGATGTTCTTTGCCGATTGTGGAAATTGCGAAGCTAGTTTCTGTTGTAACGAATGGCTATTAGCGATGATGAGATCTGCTTTTTTTAAGTATCGTGAAATGACTGGTTGTGGAGGAACAAATGTTAAAGAATGAAGAAATAAGGAGATTGGTATTTCTGGGAATGTCTGCTTAATGAGAGCCATATATTGCGGGCGATTATCGACTTGAATGAAGTCATAGATTGTTCCCTGTCTAATGTAACGGATCACAGCGGAGATATAGGTTGAAGTATTCTTTGAGGGTACTCTGACAATAGTAATATTCCCCATCTGAGTCTGATGCGGCAAAGAAGGGGTGCGTCTACTGATAATGGTGACTTGATGATTAGTGGCGAGTTGCCTAGCTATTGCGAGAATACATATTTCTACAGAACCACTTCCTGGAACGGGTATCCGTTCTGGGGCAACGATAAGAATGCGCATAGCTTCTCTCCTATCCGTCAGGAACAACTTAGTTATTTCTCTAGGATATGCTACCTCTGTAGAAAAAGTATGGTCTTATGGTCGGTACCTTAATATCTTCTATTTCCACAAAGATCATATATATGAACTATACAAGGAAGCAGATGGATGAATAGAATGTATTGATTTTGGGATTAAGGATGCCATGACCAATGCAGTTCATTTCATTCATAGGGAGAGAGGTTAGGTATGAAGGGTAAGCGGATGAGCACGATAACAAGTAAATGGCTTAAGACCAACGCATTACTGAGTCACGGCGAAATTAGCAAGTATATTCCCGAGACACAGAGATTGACGATGGATAACCTATCAGCCATGTTAGCAAGGTATGGGATGGTATATATTAAGCCTGAACGTGGTACGTACGGTAATGGAGTTATACGTGCAGAGATATTGCCACAAGGAATGTACAAGTATCAATATCAGATTGAAATGAGTAAGAGAACCTTTAAAGACTATTATTCCTTTTATCAATCGTTAAAAAAGGTTACGAAGAAACGAAGTTATCTGGTACAGATGGGCATTCATTTACTGAAATATCAAAAGCGTAGATTTGACATTAGGGTCATGGTTCAACTGAATCCTAAGGGGGTCTGGGAAACAACCGGAATCATTGGTAGAGTTGCCCACCCGGGGAAAATAGTAACGAATTATCATAGTGGGGGTAAATTGGTATCCATCGAGAGATTGTTATCTTCTCATCTGTCATTAAGTGGACAACAAGCCCTCATAGATAAAATGAGTAGATTAGGTGTTACGATCGCTAAGCAATTAAAGAAGAAGTATCCTAATTATCGGCAAGTTGGTGTAGATGTAGGACTTGATCAATCGATGAGTCCGTGGATTATCGAGGTGAATTCTAACCCGGATCCTTATATCTTTAACAAGTTGGCTGATAAATCAGTGTATCGCAAAGTCATGCGGTATAGAAAATTAAGTTCACCCGTTCGTCTTGTGAAAAGGAAAAAATAAGATGTCCCTTTGAAATACCTGATGGAATCTCATCAGGTATTTTTGAGGATCTAATATACAATTACTGCATTGTAAGATATATTATACGTGTATTTTGGATTTGGAGTGAGAGGGAGGAAACAAAGATGAGTGAAAGTGGAATCCGTAGCATTACGATAAATCAGATTGGATATCCAATCCATAGCAAGAAGATAGCCATATTTAAGGGACGAGGTGGAGAGTTTCGAGTCGTGAACAATACAACCAAAGAGGTTGTGTTTCATGGACATACAGGAGAACCACGTAAGGATGATGCAAGTGGGGTTACCGTTCATATAGGAGATTTCTCACTTATACAGGAGCCAGGACAATATCATATTGAGCAGGATGGTCGAGGTTCATCAGGTTCCTTCATGATTGTAGATCGACCTTATCAGCAGCTTCACAAGGGACTCTTGAAAGCATTCTATTATTTCCGCTGTGGTGTAGAGTTAGAAGAGGAATTCGCAGAGCGTTGGAATCATAAAGCATGTCATTTAACAAGGGGAATAGTCTATGGGGAACCTAACACCTTGCTAGATGGTTGTGGCGGTTGGCATGATGCAGGGGATTATGGTAAATATTCAGGTCCGGGTGCAAAAGCAGTTGCTGACTTATTACTTGCCTATGAGTTGTATCCTGAGTCATTCAGTGAACCTGTTCCATTACCAGAGAGTGACACTCACACGCCGGATGTATTGCATGAGTGTCGCGTTGAACTGGAATGGTTAATGAAAATGCAAGAGACGCAAACCGGTGGCGTGTTCCACAAGCTGACCACATTGAACTTTCCTGCCTTAGATGTGATGCCAGAAGACGACGATTCTGATTTATATTTCTCACCAATCTCTGCTACCGCAACGGGGTGTTTCGCAGGTGTGATGGCGATGGCAGCACGTATTTATATGCCATTCGATTCTGATTTTGCCGAAAGCTGTTTGAAAGCAGCCATAGTGGCTTGGAATTGGTTAGAGGCAAATCCTACAGTACCTGGATTTAAGAATCCGTCGGATATTACGACGGGAGAGTATGGTGATGAGCAGGATTTGGATGAGCGTTATTGGGCGGCTGCTGAACTATTCCGTTCAACAGGAGATGAGTCTTACCACCGTGCCTTTCAAGCGCTCTCGAAGGAAACATTCTCAAAGATTCAATTAGGCTGGGCAGATATGGGCGGCTATGGAACCATTTCTTATTTACTACATGGTGTAGAACAAGTGAATGAGAGCTTGTACACCGAATTAAAGGAAGAGTGGCTGAAGGAAGCCAATCGACTAGTACAACAGGGGAATCAAGATGGATATCTTATTTCGCTTCGATCCGAAGATTACATATGGGGTAGCAATATGTTGGTTCTGAACAATGCGATGGTGTTGCTTATTGCTTATGGCCTACACGAAGACCCGGCCTATGAGGTGTGTGCATTGAATCATCTTCATTACTTAATGGGACGTAATGTGCTAGATATAAGTTATGTTACCGGATTTGGAGATCATCCTGTGATGAATCCGCATCATCGTCCATCCGTAGGTGACGATGCGTTGGCTCCCGTACCAGGTATGGTTGCCGGCGGTCCCGATCAAGGGCTTCATGATGATTATGTAAGGGAACATTTGCAAGGTAAACCTGCAGCTCAATGTTTCGCTGACCATGAAGATAGTTATTCTACCAATGAAGTAACGATCTACTGGAATTCACCTGCCGTATTCTTGGTGTCACACTTTAATCGTCAGTAGGTGTAATACTCAGATCCATCGCTGAAAGAATATCATAAATAAAAGGTGCTCTTACGAGTACCTTTTAATTTAAGTATAAGAGCCATATTGTTTTAAATTAATATTAATTAATCTGGATTTAAAAAGGATATTTATAACATGTATAGAAATTATATACTTACAATTGCAATTATCGTGTGAAGGAGAGGAGTGAATAGCATTGGAGTTTACGGAAGAACCCATCATATCTATTCGTGATTTAGTCTTGAGTTACGGAGATAAGCCCATTCTACGGTGGATTAATCTAGATGTATTTAAGGGACAGATCATCGGATATATTGGACCCAATGGAGCGGGAAAGAGCACTACGGTGAAGATTCTACTTGGTCTCATCGAAGGATACAAGGGTGAGGTGAAGATTCTAGGTAGGGATATCTCGGATGGAAACGTTGAATACAAGCGAAAGATTGGGTATGTACCGGAGGTAGCGGATATCTACGATAGCCTTACAGCACAAGAATATTTAACGTTTATTGGGCAACTTTACGGAATCGACTATAAGAAGGCAGACCACAAAGCACAACAGTTGATGAATACTTTTGAATTAAAACACATGTATCAATCGCGCATTTCCTCCTTCTCAAAGGGAATGAAGCAGAAAGTGTTGTTAATCTCAAGTCTTATACATAATCCTGAGATTCTATTCTTAGATGAACCACTCAGCGGGCTAGATGCCAATAGCGTCATGGTTGTGAAAGAATTACTAGCTTGTTTAGCTGCACAAGGAAAGACGATTTTCTATTCCTCTCACATCATGGATGTGGTAGAGAAGATTAGCAATCGAATTATTTTATTAGATGATGGAAAGATCGTAGCAGATGGTACCTTTCACGAACTTCAGCAACAATCTAAGGAAGGGTCTCTAGAGCAAGTATTCAACCAACTCACCGGATCTCATGACCATAAAATGATAGCAGAACGAATCGTCTCTATTGTGCATGAGGTGTAAATTATGAATGAGTTCAGAGCCTTAAGGATATTGGATCGTTTTCAGATTCTATTTGAGAAGTTAGGAATTAACTATGTGATCATGAGAAGGATTATCCAGATCAAATTAACGTTGGATGGCAGAAGAGTGCCTACAGTTATTGGGAATTCGTCTCACCAGAAGCCGGAGAATGAAGACCAGAATAAGTTTCTGCGATCAATGTGGATATATCTGTTGTTAGGTACATTAGCCTTAGCACCTGTCGTTATGATGAGTGATAACTTCATATTTACAATGAGTACGGTATTTGGAATTGTGATCTTTATGGTGTTGACCTCTTTAATTTCCGACTTCTCATCGGTTCTCCTAGACATTCGAGATAAGACGATTCTGGATTCAAAACCTGTAGATGCAAGAACAATTCAAGCTGCCAAAATCATACACATCAGTATTTACCTTTTCTTTATAACGGCATCACTTTCTATTGCTCCGCTTATTGGAGGAACGATCCGTCACGGCATTGTTTTCTTATTGCTCTTTCTCTTTGAGCTCGTGCTTATAGATATCTTTATTGTGGTCTTAACAGCCCTGTTATACCTCGTTGTCCTTCAGTTTTTTGATGGAGAGAAGCTAAAGGATATGATTAATTATGTGCAGATTGGCTTAACGTTGATTATGACGGTCGGGTACCAATTCGTATCAAGATTATTTAGTATTGTAGACTTCAATTATGTATTTGATGGAAAGTGGTGGCAGTATTTTATTGTTCCGGTATGGTTCGCTGCTCCATTTGAATTTTTTATTCATGGGAATAAGACGAATGTCTTTATTATTTTCTCTCTTATGGCTGTACTAGTACCTTTAGTATCTATATTTATCTATGTCAAGTGCATGCCCTTATTTGAGAGGAATTTACTGAAACTATCAAATAATAGTGTGACGAGAAAGGAGGAATTTCGTACTAAAGGAACAGGAATATCGAGATTCCTATGTTCCACTCAGGAAGAAAGGGTATTCTTCCGTTTTACCTCAGATATGATACATAATGACCGAAATTTCAAGCTGAAGGTGTATCCATCTTTAGGTTTTTCACTTGTATTTCCATTTATATTTTTATTTAACTTTTTACAGACTCAAGAATGGGGCGAGGTATCGTCAAGTAAAAGTTATTTACTCATCTATGCTGCAGCCTTATTTGTTCCATCTGTGATTATGATGTTGAAATTCTCCGATAGTTACAAAGGGGCATGGATCTACAAGGTTATGCCGGTTCAAGATGTAACACCTATTCTAAAAGGTAGTCTTAAAGCGCTACTAGTTAGATTATTTCTACCCATTTTCCTATTAGTAAGCATTGTCTTTACCATTGTATTTGGATGGAGGATTATTCCTGATATTATCGTGTTTCTATTAAGCGTATGTGTATATACCGTTATTTCATTTTGTATGTTAAGAAAGGCAATACCTTTCTCAGAACCCTATCTAGTCTCTGGAAAAGGCGAAGGGATGCTATTATTTGTTCTCATGGCTATCATGGCTGCATTCGCAGGCATTCACTTCCTAAGTACTTTTGTCAGTTATGGGGTATACATGTATATGGTCATTCTTATTATTGTGAATATTGTTAGTTGGAGACAGGCCTTTCGGACCTCATGGGGTAATATGGCTTCATAAGTCGTTGGTGAATGCTTACCTAGGATAGGAAGCGTTCCCTGATTCATCCTTTTGATTATCTCTTGAAGAAGTAGTACATTAATAAAGATATCATTAAGGAGGTTTACGAATTAATGTATTATGAAGACAACGAGAATTTATCCATCATGACATATACCTTGAATAGCGGTATTAAGGGAACAGTACCTTTATCTAATAAGCAAATTCAAGAATGGTTAGAGAGCTATAAATCGAACTTGAAGTTTATTACTACAATCGGAAAAGAGTTCTTTGGATTGAATCCAGAATTAGTGGCTGATTTCAAGGTACAGAATCGTTTCTCAAGCTATGTGGATATCATTAAACCTATTTCAGCCGGAATAGAGCAAGAGAAAACAGACCAACTTTCTCAGGCTTATGAAGAAAACCTTGTATTCTTTAAGGTTGACTGCAAATGTGGTACAACCTATACGACTTTCTCGCAATACTACACAACCAAATGGTTCTGTTCAAAGTGCAAAGAAATCGTATTTATGGATAAGAAAAAAGGGAAGGTTCCTACCGATAAAGGTGATGCTTGGTATATGACGAACAAGTACTTTGTGGAACGAGATTCTTAGAATAATGTCTGCATAAAGGAACAGCCCATCGATTATTCGATGGGCTGTTCCTTTATGCATATCAGCACTTTCGGAGATTCTGTAGATTAACCATCATGATATTAATATCTGTTGCTAACTTGCCTACTTGTCTTTACTTTTGAACTCTAAAGGCTTCTGAGTTAGATCACCTTCAGCTATACGATGAACGCTGGTAGATAAGAGGGTATCGACGTTGATTACACTAGAATCATTGTCTTTATATAGGTCCATATCCGGTTGATTGAAATACTTTAGTATTATTCGTTAGTATGTAACTTTAAATCTATGTTTTAGATCACAGCAGCGTTATTGGTTTTGTGATAGATAAATTTAAATAAATTGGATTTTTTTCAATAAAAATTCGTTCTAATTTTAAATATTGTGTGACAAACTTCACAATGTTGGGTGATTTTAGCGAAAAGTGTGATAAATATCACACATTGTTTAGCCGAGTCTCTGACAGAATGTGAAATATAAGATATTTATTATCCTTGTTCTGAAAGAATAAGGAATTGGAAACTTAAACAAGGAAGAGGGATTGAATTGATGGATCCGGTTATGCTCTCACGCATCCAATTTGCGTCAACAACTTTGTTTCACTTTATTTTTGTTCCATTATCTATTGGTTTAGCATTGCTGATTGCAATTATGGAAACAATGTATGTTATCAAGGGTAAAGAAGAATACAAAAAGATGGCTAAATTCTGGGGTAAGCTATTCCTCATTAACTTTGCCGTTGGTGTTGTAACAGGGATTTTACAAGAATTCCAGTTCGGTATGAACTGGTCAGATTATTCGAGATTTGTAGGGGACGTATTCGGAGCTCCGCTAGCTGTTGAAGCTTTACTTGCATTTTTCTTGGAGTCTACATTCCTTGGATTATGGATTTTCGGATGGGATCGTCTATCTAAGAAGCTCCATGCTATGTGTATCTGGTTAGTAGCTTTTGGTACAGTATTATCTGCTTTCTGGATTCTAGTTGCGAATTCTTTTATGCAAAGACCTGTAGGGTTTGAGATAAATAATGGTCGAGCCGAGATGAATGATTTCTTAGCTTTGATCACCAATGGACAGGTGCTTCTTGAGTTCCCGCATACCATATTAGCTGCATTTATGACGGGTGCATTCTTGGTTACTGGGGTCAGCGCATTTAAACTCTTGAAGGGCAAAGACGTTCAGTTTTTCAAGAAATCCTTCATTATTGCTATCATTATAGGGCTTGTATCTTCGATTGGTGTCGCACTCGTTGGACATAGTCAAGCACAATATCTAGTTGATACTCAACCGATGAAGATGGCAGCCTCAGAAGGACTATGGGATACAAGTCCCGATCCAGCGCCATGGACTGTTATAGCGAGCATAGATCCTGAGAAAAAAGAGAACGGGTTCACCTTTAAGATTCCGTACCTACTCAGTTTCTTGTCTTATAGCCAGTTCTCTGGTGAAGTCGTTGGGATGAATCAGTTGCAAGCAGAGTATGAACAGAAATATGGTCCTGGTGATTATATTCCTCCTGTACGTACGACGTTCTGGAGTTTCCGCATCATGGTAGCAGCTGGATCAGCGCTTATTCTTCTTAGTATGTATGGTGTGTATCTCGTTGCCCGTAAGAAATTGGAACAGAGTAACAAATGGTTTATGCGTATGATGATCTGGGCGATCTCATTGCCATTTATCGCGAACTGGGCAGGTTGGATTATGACTGAGATTGGGCGCCAACCATGGACCGTCTTTGGTTTAATGAAGACAGAAGATAGTATCTCGCCTAACGTATCAGCGGGTTCCATGTTATTCTCGTTAATTACCTTCTCACTTGCTTATACTGTGTTAGCATTTGTATTAGTTTACTTATTTGTTCGTGTGATCAAGAAGGGGCCAAATGATTTGGATTCCCATGATGAAGAGTCTCACGACCCATTTGATAAGGAGGGTAATCATGTCTCTTAATGAGTTGTGGTTCTTATTGATTGCTGTACTATTTGTAGGGTTTTTCTTCTTAGAAGGCTTTGACTTCGGAGTAGGTATGTCTACATCGATTCTAGCCAAGAACGATACAGAGCGCCGTGTGTTAATAAATTCGATTGGTCCCTTCTGGGATGCAAATGAAGTGTGGCTAATTACAGCTGGTGGTGCCATGTTCGCTGCTTTCCCGCATTGGTATGCCACATTATTTAGTGGGTTCTATATTCCACTGGTGTTTGTTCTATTGGCTCTGATTGGACGTGGTGTTGCTTTTGAATTCAGAGGTAAAGTAGCGTCTCAGGTATGGAAGAAAACGTGGGATGTCGTTATTTTCTTAGGCAGCTTACTTCCACCACTTCTGTTCGGTGTTGTATTTGCTTGTCTGATCCAAGGGGTTCCAATTGGTGAAGATATGAATATGAATGCAGGATTCTTTGATGTAGTGAATGTGTACACCTTACTTGGAGGTATTACGGTAGTTGTTCTGTGCTTAGTACATGGTCTGATGTTTACTACCCTAAGAGTATTGGGGGATTTACAGGACAGAGCGCGTACAATGGCTAAGAAACTTCTGATTCCTCTGGCTATTCTGTTGGTTGGTTTTGCTGTGATGACGTACTTTAACACAGATGTATTCGAAGTTCGGGGTACGATTCTAAGCATAGTTGCTGTTGTAGGAGTCATTGTGTACTTCCTAGCTGCGTATTTCATTTCACGAAAAAAAGATGCTTGGGCTTTCGGGATGACAGGAGCAGTTATTGCTGTGTCCGTCGCTTCAATCTTTATCGGGTTGTTCCCAAGAGTCATGATTAGCTCCGTTAGTGATGCCTTTAGCTTGACGATCACGAATGCTGCATCAGGTCACTATTCATTAAAGGTCATGTCCATCGTCGCACTTACGTTGCTTCCTTTTGTACTAGGATACCAAGTATGGAGTTACTTCGTATTCCATAAACGCGTGAACGCGAAAGATCATTTGGAATACTAATGGGCCGCGATCTTTTAGGATTCAAAGGAATTAAACCCGTCCTTGCGGCGGTGGCACTGCTGACCTTAGTGCAAAGTGTATCCATTCTATGGATGGCTAGATCGTTATCGGAAGTTGTCTCCGCCCTCTTCGCAGGAGGGGCTTTGCAAGAACAGAAAGAAAATATATTTCAATTTCTAGCCGCTTTCCTGGTTAGACATCTTACGAATTTCCTTCAACAAAAAATAACGTACCGCTATGCTGAGCATACCGGTGCGTTATTGCGTAAACAGTTGATGGATAAATTGTTCCAACTTGGACCTCGGTTCGCGAAGACGGAAGGAACAGGGAAACTAGTAACAATCGTTCTAGACGGTGTATCGAAATTCAAGGTGTATTTAGAATTAATCATTCCGCGTATGGTGGCAACTGTCATTATACCTGCTGTTCTTTTCATTTATGTATGTACACAGGATGTTCAATCCGCGATTATTTTGTTAGTTACGATGCCAATTCTCATTGCCTTTATGATCCTAATTGGTATGTATTCTGGGAAGAAAATAGATAGCCAAATGGTATCTTACCGCAATTTAGCGAATCACTTCGTAGACTCCTTACGTGGACTTGAGACATTGAAGTATTTAGGACGAAGCAAGTCGCATAGTCAGACGATTGGAAAAGTTAGTGATAAGTATAGAAAGGCAACGATGCGTACTTTACGGGTTGCTTTCCTGTCTTCATTCGCTCTAGATTTCTTTACGATGTTGTCTGTAGCAACTGTAGCGGTGGGTCTGGGGCTTCGTCTAGTGAATGGTGATATGATGCTTGTTACGGCATTGACGATCCTTATACTAGCTCCTGAGTACTTCTTACCTGTTCGTATGGTGGGTGCCGATTATCACGCAACCTTGAATGGGAAAGAGGCAGGAGAATCGATCCAAGCTATCATAGACATGCCAATCCCCAAGGTGGATGTCACTTTACCTGAAGGATTCTCATATTCTTGGAATTCGAATAGTGAACTAACGTTATCTCATGTAAATGTGCGTCATGAAGAAGAAGGCCCACATTCTTTAGAAGATGTGACCGTGCATATTCAAGGTAAACGTAAGATTGGGATTATTGGTGAAAGTGGAGCAGGTAAATCCACCTTGATTGATGTTCTAAGTGGCTTCTTACGACCTTCTTCAGGTGATATCTCGCTGAATGGGCAACGGCTGCCTGCTTTAACAGATGAAGCATGGCAGAATCAGATGACATATATTCCTCAGAGTCCGTATCTCTTCAGTAGCAGTCTTGCTGACAATGTAAAGTTCTACACGCCGAGCGCAAGCCAGGAAGAAGTTGAGCAAGCAGTTAAGAGTGCTGGATTATCCGATCTTGTGAATAGTTTACCTAATGGATATGACGAGATCATTGGTGGTGGAGGTCGTACACTCAGTGGTGGACAAGCGCAAAGAGTGGCTCTTGCAAGAGCATTCCTTAGTGATCGCCCCGTTATACTATTAGATGAACCAACAGCGCATTTGGATATTGAGACGGAGTATGAGTTAAAGGAGACGATGCGCTCTCTATTTGAAGGGAAGTTAGTGTTTCTAGCGACACACCGACTACACTGGATGCCAGATATGGATCAGATCATTGTCATGGATCAAGGGAAGATTGCAGAGATTGGTACCCATGAGGAGTTACTCGCCTGCAAAGGTGTGTATTATGAATTAATTAGATCACAACTGGAGGGTGTGCTATGAGACGGGAACAATGGCTGCGGCCTTATATCACTTCATACTTTTGGCGCTTCGTAGTGATTGTTGCGCTTGGTGCCCTGACGGTATTTACGGCAAGTAGTCTTATGTTCTCATCAGGTTATCTGATCTCTAAGTCTGCTCTTCGGCCAGAGAATATCCTGATGGTGTATGTGCAGATTGTTATCGTAAGAACGTTTGGAACCAGTAGATCTGTTGTTCATTACGTCGAACGTCTTGTCGGGCATGATACGATTCTGCGGATTCTATCGAAGATGCGTGTTCAGATGTATCGTATTCTAGAACCTCAAGCGTTATTTATTTCATCTCGGTTCCGTACAGGAGATATCCTTGGTATTCTGGCAGAAGATATTGAGAAGCTGCAGGATGTGTATTTACGTACGATTTTCCCAAGCTTAGTAGCCTTGTTGTTATATGCCATATCCATAACGGCATTAGGACAGTTTGATGTACAATTTGCACTGTTCATGGCCTTGTATCTTCTTATCCTTATCTTCGTATTGCCGTGGATCTCTTTGTGGCTTACGAAGACGAAGAATAAGCAGTCTCAACAGAAACGTGGTCGGTTGTATCAGACGCTAACAGATGCTGTGTTGGGTATGAGTGATTGGGTGATCAGTGGTAGACCAGCACAGTTTGTTGAGCTCTATGAAAGTGATGAACAAGAAGTCACAGCGATTGATCGTAAATTAAGTACTTGGGCGAGATGGAGACAACTCATTGGTCAAGCGACTGTGGGGGTAGCAGTAGTCATTATGTTGTACTGGGCAGGTCAGCAGTATGCTGATGGGGCGATTGCTTCGACGATGATTGCTGCGTTTGTACTCGTTGTTTTTCCACTGATGGATGCCTTCCTACCTATTTCTGAAGCTGTGGAGAAGATACCGCGTTATCAGGGTTCTTTTGCTAGACTACGTGAAATTGAAGATGTAGGTATACAGGTAAAAGGAACAGTTCAAAAGGATGGTTCTCTAACGGGTGAATCCTCTAAGATGGAGACCGTTAGTGATGAACTTGTAGATAAGGCTAGACGTGATGCACATATCAAGATTGATCATGCCTCGTATCGCTATGATGCTGAGGGTACATGGTCCTTCCAAGACATTACGTTAGATATTCCCCAAGGGAAGAAAGTTGCTATCATGGGACGAAGTGGCGCAGGGAAATCAACGTTGTTGAAATTAATCCAAGGTGCGGTTGCACCTGAACAGGGTAGTGCCACTATAAAAGGTACAGATGCCAGTCAATTTGGAGAACATATTCCTAATCTCATTTCCGTATTGAACCAAAGTCCGCATCTATTCGATACATCCGTTACGAATAATATACGGCTAGGGAAATTGGACGCTTCCGATGATGAGATTAGTGAAGTCGCTCGAAAAGTCAGAATGGATCGTCTGATCGAATCGCTTCCTAAAGGATATAAGACTGCCATGCATGAGACAGGACAACGTTTCTCTGGTGGTGAACGGCAACGGATTGCCTTAGCGCGTGTTCTGTTGCAAGATACACCCGTCGTCATTCTGGATGAACCAACCGTGGGACTTGACCCTCGGACAGAGAATGAACTGCTCTCGACGATCTTTGAGACGCTTGAAGGTAAATCGCTCATATGGGTGACCCATCATCTCGTTGGTGCGGAGCATATGGATGAGATTATTTTTATGGAAAATGGAAAAATTGAAATGAGAGGTTCCCATGCGGAGCTCATGAAGAACTATCCACGTTACCGTAATCTGTATCATCTCGATCGACCGGAGGCTTTTTTCACCTAAGGGCGCTGAATGATGTTATATGAATATGGCACAAAAAAGAAGACCATCCAGCATTCCTGCCGGGTGGTCTTCTTCTTAAATCTAGGTTTAGAATCCGTTTACGTGGATTAGTCTTCTTTCGGATGGATCATGTGTTCTGGACGAACAATCTCATCGAACTGTTCTTCCGTTAAAAGATTACTGCGTAAGGCTGCCTCTTTGAGAGTCAAACCTTCTTTATGGGCTAGCTTAGCTACAGCAGCTGCATTCTCGTATCCAATATGAGGATTGAGAGCTGTAACTAGCATCAAGGATTGTTCTAGATTACGTTGAATAACGGCATGATTAGGCTCGATTCCTACAGCGCAATTATCGTTAAAGGAGCGCATAGCATCTGCCAATAGTCCTGCTGATTGAAGGAAATTATAGATGATAACAGGCTTGAACACATTTAGTTCAAAGTTCCCTTGGCTGGCAGCAAAACCGATAGCAGCATCGTTACCCATGACTTGGCATACGACCATCGTTAACGCTTCACTTTGCGTTGGGTTTACTTTACCTGGCATGATGGAGCTTCCAGGTTCATTTGCTGGAATTATCAATTCACCAATACCGCATCTTGGACCACTAGCTAACCATCTCACATCATTTGCAATCTTCATAAGATCAGTGGCAAGCGCTTTCAGTGCGCCGTGAACATAGACGAGTTCATCATGGCTCGTGAGAGAATGGAATTTGTTCAATGCTGAAGTGAAGGTTTTGCCCGTTAGGGTACTGATCTCCTCAGCCACCATGTCTCCAAATTTCGGATGGGCATTAATACCGGTTCCGACTGCGGTACCCCCAATGGCGAGTTCACGAACATACTCGACACTATGTTGGATCATCGATTCTGTTTTCTCAAGCATGCGATACCAACCACTAACCTCTTGACCTAAGGTCATAGGAGTAGCATCTTGCAAATGTGTTCTTCCAATCTTGATAATGTCTTGGAATTGTTCCACTTTGAGACGGAATGTTTCCTTGAGTTGTGCAAGAGAAGGTAGTAACTGATCTTCGATGGCTATGAGTGCAGCCATATGCATTGCGGTTGGAAATGTATCATTCGAACTTTGTGATTTGTTCACATCATCATTTGGATGAATGCGAACGGAACTATTTTGCTGAGTCAAAAGTTGATTCGCACGGTTTGCAATAACTTCGTTAACGTTCATGTTGGACTGCGTACCACTGCCTGTTTGCCAGACGGCGAGCGGAAAGTGTTCATCGAGCTTACCTTCGATAATTTCGTCAGCAGCTGCAACGATAGCCTCCACTTTGACTGAGTCCATCTTACCAAGTTTGCCATTGGCTAGTGCTGCGCTTTTCTTTAGAATAGCAAATACCCGGATTAGATCCAGAGGCATTTTCTCAGTACCAATCTGAAAGTTCTCAAAGCTACGCTGGGTCTGAGCCGCCCATAGCTTGTCCGCAGGCACTTGAATTTCCCCAATTGTATCCTTCTCGATTCTGTACTCCATCTGCGCGTCGTCCTCCTCCATAATAATCATCCTACACTAGGAAATATATCATAATTTGGGGATAAACTGAAAAATGGTTTTTTAATCGGATGAAGGTACGCAAGAATGGACATCATATCAAAAATGTGAAATCTAAGTTAATATGAAAACAATATGATCAAGCAAGAGCTTGCTGTAGGATATAGGAGCATTCTTGATATAGATAAAGGAGATTATTCACCCCATGGAGACTGCAGTTATTGTTCTGACCACTGTCATAGTTATGATTGTATTAGTTCTTATAGCAACGAGCCTTTATTTATACAACGTAAGTATTCTACGAAGTAAAAAGGATTTCATGAACGATGATCCTAACCTCAAAAAAACAAACCATCCATGGGAAGCTGCAACGGATTGGTTGCATGAGCAACCAATGAAGACTGTTCAGATTCAATCGGATGATGGACTGCAGTTAACGGGTTATTTTGTCCCAGCACAGATAGATAGTAATAAGGTTGTTATTCTAGCCCATGGATATTCAGGACAAGGTAGAGACATGTCTAACTTCGCAAAATTGTATCAAGACTTGGGATATCATGTGTTAATGCCTGATGACAGGGGACATGGTCAGAGCGAAGGGAATTACATCGGGTTCGGTTGGCATGATCGCAAGGACTACTTGAGATGGATTGATTATATTATCCAAAGTGAGGGCACTCATTCACAGATCATTCTTCATGGGATATCCATGGGTGGAGCTACGGTGCTTATGGCGAGTGGTGAACCATTGCCTGATCAAGTGAAGTGTATCGTGTCAGACTGTGCATATACTTCCGTAAAAGATATATTGACGTATCAATTGAAATCCATGTATAAGTTACCCGCATTCCCGTTAATTCCTATAACGAGTCTGATATGCAGAATGAAGGCAGGATATTTCTTTGGAGAGGCTTCTGCGTTAACACAAGTGAGTCGGTCGAAACTACCGATTCTATTCATTCATGGCGATGAGGACAAGTTTGTTCCATACGATATGGTACATCGATTATATGAAGCAGCAGGGAGCGAGAAGGAACTATTATCAGTGCCTAATGCCCAGCATGGTAACGCCTATTTTGCGGATAAAGAGGGGTATGGGAATAAGTTGACGTCGTTTGTGAGTCGGTATGTGGTCTGAAAAGTAGGTTAGTAGGTTTGACCGCTACGCTTCTTCAGGTCAATTCCGTCCCCTGCGCTACTTTTCAGGTTGAGTTATTTAAAAGCTAAAAACAGTAATAGCCAATTCTTTGAAAAAAGAATTGGCTATTACTGTTTTGTACTTTAAGTAAATATTAAGCATGTGCTAAGTGGTGGAGAGGAATGGTTGTGATAGTTAAGATTTTAAACTACCTTCCTGAATTGACTCGAATAGAGTTCATAATAAAATCCTTTGGCCGCAAGAAGTTGCTCATGGGTACCTTGTTCAATGATTCGGCCACCGTTCATCACTAATATCTTGTCTGCATCTTGAATGGTGCTTAATCGATGGGCGATCACGAAGCTCGTTCGCCCCTTCATCAAGTTCTTCATGGCTTCCTGGATATGCATCTCTGTACGAGTGTCTACGCTACTTGTTGCTTCATCCAGAATGAGGATTGAAGGGTTAGCAAGAATCGCTCTGGCAATCGTCAGGAGCTGGCGTTGACCGTGACTTAGGTTGCTGCCTTCCGCTTGTAAGATCATATCGTAGCCATGTGGAAGCCTTGATATAAATCCATCGGCATTCGCCAGTTTCGCTGCTGCTACAATCTCTTCATCCGTAGCATCTAAGCGTCCGAAGCGGATGTTATCGCGAATGCTACCAGAGAATACATAGGCATCTTGAAGGACCATACCTACTTCCGTGCGAAGGTTGTTCTTATCTAATTGCCGAATGTCTGTACCATCAATGGTGATACGACCTTCATTAATATCATAGAAACGGGTCAACAAATTGACGATCGTTGTTTTCCCAGCTCCCGTTGGCCCGACAAGTGCGATTTTCTCACCAGGATTAGCTACAAAGGAGACCTGCTGGAGGATGGGTGCATCTGGTCGGTAACTGAAGGATACCTGCTCAAATTGAACTTCACCACGCATGTTATGGGAGAGAGGCACACCTTGATCCTCTGTATACTCCGACTCTAGTTCCATAATTTCAAATACGCGCTCCGCACCAGCTACAGCGGATTGGATCATATTATATTGATTCGCAAGCTCTGTGATTGGACGTCCGAACTGCTTGGAATAGTTCAGGAAACTGACGATGATACCTACTGAAGTTAAGTCTTTAAATACCATCCAGCCCCCAACGGCCGCGATTAACGCAAAGTTTAAGTTATTTACAGCATTCATAACAGGGCCAACGAAACCGGATACGATTTGCGCTTTTGTACCTATGGTGTTTAATTGTTGATTGATTTCTTTGAATCGCTTGATTTCAGTAGCCTCACGTCGATAGAGCTTAACAACCTTTTGTCCTTGGATAGTTTCTTCAATAAATCCATTCAGTTCTCCAAGATGTTGCTGCTGACCTTTAAAGTATCTTCTTGTCAGTGTAGATATCTTACGAGTCGCGAATAGGACAAGGGGTATCGTAATTAAGCTGACTAGCGTTAAAGGCAAATTTAAGCTTAACATGATGACGAGTGAACCCGAGAGGGTGATAAGACTTGTTAATAATTGAATCACACTCTGATTAAGTGAATTAGATACATTCTCAATATCATTGGTCGTTCGACTCATGAGTTCCCCTGTATTATGAGTATCAAAGAATTTTAGAGGAAGGGATTGATACTTTTCAAAAAGATCATGTCGAAGTTCAAGCACCGTTCGCTGGGATACCCCACTCATTACATAAGATTGTACCCACGAAACAACACTGCCCAAAATATAAATACCTAACATCATTAAACATAGCCATAACAGGCCATTGTAGTCTCTAGGCATGATGTACTTATCAATGGCTTTACCGATCAAGTAAGGACCAATGAGGGAAATCACCGAACTTAGAAATGTGGAAATGTAGACGATGATAAGTCCCATCCGTTGGCGTCGTAGGTAGCTCCAAAGTTTTTTGATTGTAGCGAGAGTATTCTTAGGACGTACTTTTGGCATACCACCTGGTCCCCCGGGGCCTCCAGGACCTCTGCCTCCCATACCCATTCCCATACCAGCCCCCATTGGTTTGAAGGATTGATTAGAGCTTCGATTAGTTGGTTCTGACATGCTCTTGTTCCTCCTTCCGTTGAGATCGGTAAATATCTTGGTAAATGGAACTATTCTGAATAAGATCTTCATGGGTTCCTTCAGCAGCAATGGTTCCATTATCATCAAGGACTATAATGAGGTCTGCATCGATGACGGAGGAGATTCGCTGAGCAATGATAATGGTAGTCGTATGGCTCATAAGTTCTCTGAGTGCTTTCTGTATTCGGGATTCCGTTCCTAAGTCTACGGCGCTTGTACTATCGTCCAGGATTAAAATAGTAGGGCGAACGAGTAACGCTCTCGCTATAGAGATACGTTGCTTCTGTCCACCGGATAGGTTTACACCCTTTTGACCGAGAATGGTATTATATCCATCAGGCATATTTAGAATAAAGTCGTGTGCTTCTGCAGCTCTGGCCGCAGCTTCAATCTCATCTTGTTCAGAATCTGCTTTACCAAATCGAATATTGTCTCGAATTGTACCTGTGAATAGAATCGATTGCTGTAAAGCCATACCAATCTGAGCTCTTAGGTCATTGAAAGGGATATCCTTTACATCTGTCCCATCAATCAGAATGCTACCACTAGTCACATCGTATAAGCGAGGGATGAGACTGACTAATGTCGACTTACCGGATCCAGTTGCGCCAAGAATGGCTAGTGTCTGACCTGCTTCTGCACGGAAGGATATGTTCTGAAGAACTAGCTCTTCCTGAGCTGTATCATAGGCGAAAGACACATTTCTAAACTCAATCTGTCCAGATTGAATGGATGCTTTTTTCGATATTGTATATGTAGAATCTGTAGGGTTGATTACTTTTCCTGTAACTTCTGCCATGTCTGTCACAGTATCCAACACCTCATTAATACGCTCAGCAGACACTTTGGCACGGGAGACAAAAGGAAGTAGATTACTAAACATCAGCATGGCAAAAAGTAATTGGGTTACATAGTTAATGAACGCAATTAAATCTCCTGTTGCTAGAGAACCATTCCGAGTAAGTCCTCCACCATACCACAATACCGCAACTACACTGACGTTTAGAATAAGTGTCATGATGGGCATGTTCACAGCCATTAATCTTGCTGCTTTGATGGCAATATGCGTATAGTCTTCATTGGCTTTACCGAACCGCTTACGTTCATGATTTGCTCTAACGAATGCCTTTACGACCCTAATTCCAGATAGATTCTCCTGAAGTACGCTATTAACGGTATCAAGCTTGGACTGAACTTTGGAGAATAGAGGGAATGATTTACGGATCAGGACGACAAGCATGATAAATAGCAGTGGGACAGATACAGCTAGAATAAGGGTTAATTTGGGACTAATGGTTACGGCCATAATAAAGCTTCCGACCAATAGGAGCGGCGAGCGAATAAAACCACGCATGATCTGTTGTACAAAATTCTGCATCTGCATGACGTCATTCGTTAATCGAGTAATAAGTGAACCTGGCTTGATCTGATCTAGATTGCGGAAGGAGAAGGCTTGAACTTTCTCGAATACATTGTTCCGTAGATCTCTGCCAAAGTTCTGAGACGCAATACTTGAGAACACGGAACATCCTATCCCGCCGATTGCACCTATAAGTGCTACTCCAAGCATCGTGAGTCCTGTCTTTTGGATATGTGTTAGGTCACCCGTCATAATCCCATCATTAATAATGCTTGCCATCATGACAGGCTGTAATAGATCCATCCATACCTCAAGGACCATACATAGAGGAGCTAATAAACTGGACACCCAGTAAGGCTTTAAATACGATTTTAATTTCCACATAAAGGTCTACCTCACAGATTCGTAGGATCATCGGATTCAATCTCGCGTAGCTCAAATAAATGTGTGAACTGTTGAATGATTTCATCCACGGCTTTTAACTCACCACTGATGACTTGCTCAATGGATTTGAATTCAGGTTGTTGTAGTTGTTGTATTAAGGTTGAACGCTTCACTTGTAGTTGTTTCAGAAAAATAAGGATGCGTCCGCGTCGAAAGGTCTTCGCGCTTTGGATGTTCTTGTCATCCCAATGTCCATGGCGTGGAGTTGATAAGTCTTCTTTATCGTCCAGTGTGGAAGGGCGGTTTCGATCTCCGTGAGCCTTGGAACCTTGATGATGATCATGCTCCATCTTGTGACGGCCTTGTGATCGTCCACGGTCACCCGAGTTGGGAATTCTATCTGTAGCTGCACGATCGAGACTGCTGATTTCTCTACGTTTATTGTTGGTTCGTGAGGATGGAGAATGTTCACCTTGTGAGGATCCTTCGAGAGATGTTATACGACGTCGCAAATTCAACACTCCTATTCTTATATTGATGTATACATTTGTATACGTTGATCTATGTATACAAATGTATACGTGTGAAAGACTATTGTCAATACATGAATTGGATGAACAAATTTATATAATCCATGAGGTATATTTGTTATACTTGTTATGCTTATACAATAACAAAAACATAATATTATTTTTTATTTAATAAGTAATTCCTAAGAGGTGGAATCATTTTATGGCTAAAAAAATTACAATGCAGCAAATTGCTGAACATTTGGGTGTGTCAAAATTTGTTGTCTCTAAAGCGTTATCTGGTAAGGGTGGAGTGAATGAATCGACGAAAGAACGAGTTATAGAGGCTGCATCCCAATTAGGTTATTTCTCTCAAAAAAATGCTTATGTAAAGAAACCTGATCGGAAGGCAACACACTCTAACAGCAACCAATCTGTCATCGTGCTTATGCCGAATATTCGTTCACAGAATCGAGAATCACTCTATTGGGGCAAGATTATGGAAGGGATCTCATTGCAGTTGGAAGAAGAGGGACTCGGAATGATCATCATATCGGAGCAGAGTGTCGATAGCTTTATTAATATATTGAATCCAGACGGAATCCTGGGTCTGATCGGCGTGGGGCAGATTTCTACTCCTCTATTACTAGAGATTCATCGTATCGGGCTTCCAATCGTTCTAGTAGATCATGAGGATCCGTTAATTCCTTCAGATTCGATTTTTGTAAACAATGTAGATATTATGGCTCGGTTAACGAATCACTTAATTGGTACTGGGCATCGACAACTTCAATTTGTAGGTAACTTGCGATTCTCTAGAAGTTTCAGGGATAGATTTATCGGTTTCCGCTCCGCTATGGAAGAGCATGGACTTGAAGTACATAATGATGGACATGCCATGTACAATCTCCATGAATTAGAGACGGAAGATTTCACAGGGGAAATAAGAAGTTGGTTGCTCCAGATGAAGAAGAAGGCTACTATACCAACAGTCCTTGTGTGTGCGAATGATTTGATAGCCCAGACTGCGATGAGAGCTTTGATTGAAGTGGGGTTGGATGTTCCAAATGACGTATCCGTTACAGGGTTTGATAATTTAGAGGGTAATATCGGAGAACTACCTGCGCTGACTACTGTTCATGTACCTAAAGAAGCCATGGGACGTCGTGCGGTAGAGAAGTTACTTGAGCGATTAATCAAAGAAGATACACCATTGGAGAAGATTATGCTATCAGGGGATGTTGTATTTCGTGATTCAACGGCTGGGATTAAGATGAAATAAGTTAAGTAGTTAGAATATATATGTATGTGAACAAAGAGAATGGCTCTGACACTCATGAATGTGGCAGAGCTGTTTTATATTTCCGCTGAAACGAGTGCCGTCTTTGAGAAAGGACGGCATTGCCGTTTCTATTTGTATGGTTATTTTAAAGTCTAAACTAGAGGTTGCTGAATTAATGTAGCGAAATTGAATTGATGTACATGACCGTCATTAAGTGTAGTTGATCCTGTTACGAAGTGAACGTGTTTTCCATTTCCAACTGGAATTGCACGTCCGGTTCTAATTTTTTTGAGATTATGAAAATGATTCAAGAAGTCGGTATGTGTGAGATCAATTTCATGAATATGACTGTTCCCTACCCGGATCGCTTGACCGGTAACACCAGCGAAGCGATGATTGTGTCGATCCGCCCCTTCCTCTGCTAATTTAGTGCTACCTTCAAATTCATGCACATGCGTTTGTGGTCTTGTTATTTTACTTTTTCTTGTAAGCTTTTTATTCATAGGTATATGCCTCCTCTGAGTGTTAACAAAGGTATCTTATTTCGCTATTGAGAAAAATGTGCTAGGCGATTATCCTGGTATGTTAATGAATGATCATTTTTAGTGTGCACGCCTTGCAGGCATTGAGTAGCTTAGATCGGGTGAAGTGAAGGAAGTCGTTAAAGTTCAAGGTTTCAGAAACGCTTGCCCTGAATTTGAGGAACATCATATTGATATGAATGGATTCTCCGACCTTATGCAGGAGGTGTTTAGTGAGAAGGAGGTTCATGCTCTAAAGTAGATAATCGAATGAAAAAAGCACCGAGGTCATAGTATGCCCCGGTGCTTGTTAGATACTAGATTACTTAACTTACGTGTGATCTTTTATGAAAGTTACCCATAATTTCGAGTGTTTGAGTGACATTAACAAAGGAATGATCATCTATTTTTTTAATAGCATCCTTAACCTCAATAAGTTCATAGCGAGTTACTACAGTCATTAACATTACACCCTGAGCAGAAGAATAGGCACCCTCATAGGATAGCTTGGTAATCCCTCTTCTATGCACTTTAAATAACTCAGCAATGATCTCTGTAGGTTTGCTAGTAATGATGTATACCGTAACCTTCTCGTGCTCCGTGTGTATGAAGTTCAGGACCCTACCGGAAATAAATAAACTTAATGCAGATGCTAAGGCGATATTCCAGTCGTTAGAAGTATACCCTAATAGAAATACAATTAATGCATTTAATATCGTTAGTATATTACCGATGGACACGTCCTTAAACCGACTTATGATTGCTGCTAAAATATCAAATCCCCCAGAGGAGCCACCGACCTTCAGACAGATGCCACTACCAGCTCCAGTCAGCACCCCTGCATATATAGCGGCTAGTAAAGGGTCGGTTGCTGATGTTACCACAGGTATATAGTGTAGGAATAGAGTGGTAGCTACGACGGATAAAATACTATAGCTAATAAATCTTCGTCCTAGCATGAACCAACCTACAATTAATAGTGGAATATTGATACCTAAGTAAAATATAAGCATATTTACACTGGTTAAGTAATTCAGGATCAATGCAAGACTAGTTACCCCTCCAGACAACAATCCGTGGGCTACTAGAAACAAATTGTACCCCATAGAAATAAGTAATGAACCAAAAATAATTACAAATACGTGCCAAGCTTTCTTCAATTTCAAGACTCCTCATAATGAGTTGGTATAATATATATAAATAAAAATAGGCAAAATAAAAGACGCGCTTAATTTTAGCACATCTTTGAAAGTAATAAATAGTAAATAGTAAATACTATCCTCAGTTGGATACAAAATAAGACAAATTTTCACACATATTTAACAAATAGACATGTATATGAGAGGTTTTTAAAGTCGTAATTGTCTCTCTAGGAAGATCAGCAATTTCTATGAAGTCATATCCATCTAAGGCAAGACACGTTATGGCTAATAAATACATAATTCTATAAATAAACGAAGCTCCATCAACAATTTTCGGATATCGCACGTATAACAGGAAAAATTCCAGTTATCACATAATTGTCCCCAAAAAAACACTCGAGATAGTTCAATCCTGATTCATCCTTATAGTGTCCGAATCTAACTTATTCTCTATCCGTACTAACGTCCTTAAGATTTCCTCGGTTGTCTGAGTGTGTATCATCATTCGTCGAGCAAATTTATATAGGCTAAAAAAGAATAATATTACTAAGGCGATAGGAATGAGTGATATAAAAATATTCCCCAAACAATGGTCAATTAGGTAATCTCCTTTCTGGTTTAAGTCATTTAATAAAATGATGCGTTATCGTTTTCTACTCGCTTATCTAATCGCCCCGTGAGGCAGACAGGCATGGACACCTTTCACGCCGTTGACGATTTGTGTGATTCTTAAGTCTATGACGGTGCTACCTAATGCAATGGATTCGACACGATCTAATCCATATAGTTCGCCCATCAAAGTTAACATTGCATCTAAGGCTTGAATCGTAGCTACATTTAGATCCTCGTCAAACCCGAAAGTAAGCCATCCAGAAGGGGTGTTGGCTCTAGGCGTAGATAACGTCATATCCTCTCTTAAATGTAACGTTAAATCCACTAAGTCCATAGGACATTCGATGGCCTGACAGCTAACCTCGCCATCACCCTGTGTTGCATGTCCATCGCCGACTGTGAAATATCCACCATCTACGGGAATGGGTAAGTATAATATGCTGCCTTTCACGAGTTCCTTGCAGTCAATGTTTCCCCCACAGAAACGAGGAGGCCAAGTCGAGTGTACGCCGCCTACTTCAGGAGGCATGCCCATGACGCCCATAAAGGGGCGTAAAGAAACGGTATATGTACTTCCGTTGATCTCACAAGATCCATCCATGGTGATTGGATCAAGTGTCCAATCGAGTATGATTTCTTTTTCATCAGTTAAGTGAAGCATCAGGTTCTGCCAATTGGGATATTTACCAGCTGCTGTCCAGCCATAAGTTCCTGGGATAATATCATTAATATGTATTTCTAGTGTCATTCCTTGTTTGGCATTCTGTATAGCAATAGGTCCGATCAAAGCATGACCTTGATCTAGAGGATTGTCCCTTCTTGGGAAGGGCTTCACACGACCAGCATTGGTCGGTCCCAACGCCCAGCCAGCATCTAGGGTCTGGAAACGTATGGTGTCACCTGAATCTATTGTTAGTATGGGTTTAACCTCTGTACTGAAAGAACCAATAAGCGTTTCTTGTGAAAGGCTGATTTGATGAATGGTCATGGAAATCCCCTCCGAATATTTAATGGATTCACACTGAATATAGTGTGTATTCGTTATTACGAGAAGTGATCCGGGATGGTTGCTATTTTCGTAGAAAAGTTCAGTTAATGAAGATGCTCTTCCTAGTTGTGCTGTATAAGTGTCCAAGTCAAAACGGTGAATACAAATAAGGAGACTAATAGGCTGATGATCCCCTGTAGCTTTTGTTTCTCTTTGAAGCTCGACAGACTCGAGAAGAACACCATACACCCTAGAAAAAGTTGAGTAGAGCGTGGTGTTAATTTAGTGCTATCTGGATTTAATAGATTATAACTTGCGAAGATGATGGTAATGATCGCGAATAAGAACGAAATAATTCGAAAAACATTTAACTTCCTCGACATATAAAGTCTTCCTTCCTATGACGCCATAGTTAATTCAGTTTTAGAATATGATTACGAGTTAGGCCATTATTCTTTATTAATAAATTCTTTGCCAATCGGTGTAAGTATTCCGTCCATACTGGTTGAATTCTTCTCTTGTCTGTACTCGACTAATTTGTCCTCACCTTTATTAGTGGCCCAATTCAGGAGTACGTCTCGATCACCTTCATAGTTGTATAATGGAACGCTATATCCGCACGAAGTCTTCACAAGGTCAATATCAGAGATGATGATTTGCCTATATCCAACATAAGTTGTAAAAAGCCCCGCATATTCATTCCATTCATCTGAACTTGGTAATATAACTCTTCCATTGCCATAAAGTCGTAGGATTAAGGGTTTACCTTGAAAAGAAACAAACATATAGGTCATTCGATTATTTTCAGAGATGTGGGCGCTCGTCTCATTACCACTTCCAGTCAGATCCAGATAAGCCACTTTGTTGGGGGATAATATTCTAAATACATCATGTCCCTTAGGTGATATATTCACATGGCCATCCGACGCAGCTGTTCCAACGAAGAACATATGCTGCTCTTTAATAAACGTTTCATGCTGTGGTAATAAGCTTTCATAATTAGTAGCCATTGAGATCTCCTCCGTTGTTATCTGTATATTCTCACTGAATTTCAACTAATAGATAAGGTGAGTTCATTTATAATGGTCCATTCTTTTTCTCATTAATGTAAATATCGAGTGCTTTGATTCCTCGACGAGCAAGCTTAATAAACAAAATTAAACAATAAATGCCGAGACCAGTAAGTAATAAATAGATGAAGGACATGAGGATGGGGAGAATGGAAAAGATAGCATACGAAGGGTTGAAATCCATGTTAAATAACCTTCTTTCCGATAAGTATCGTTATATTTGATTTTGCAATGGTAATCACATTATAAACGATCATTCGACTTAGTTGGTATTATATTTCATTTTTGTTTATCACTAGAATGTTGGCGAGAAGTTATGAAAGCGATCAATTGGACGATGTAGTAAAATAAAAGTCGCATGCTCAGTAATGCTGGGCATGCGACAAAAAGGGGAGAGTGAGTGCATTATATAGGTAATACATCATGTAAGGTATTCTCAATAAAAATGTTTGCGATATCCTTGAACATTCTCATCCTTAAATCCTAGCTTCTCATAGAATAGATGTGCTTCCTTGCGTTGCTCTCCTGAGACAAAAATGATGTAGTAACACCCGCAATCTTTAGCGATCTTTTCAATGGTAAGCATAAGATCTTTTCCAATTCCCTGTCTTCTGACACGATGGGAGACAATGACATTCTCGATGACCATAAAAGGTTTACATTCGCCTGCAAGATCGTGACAAATGATCCCCATAAGTGAGCCCACTAATACATGATCATGAAATGCACCGAGGATAACATAATGATCATTATCCTTAATAGCCTGATAAACTTCCATTAGCTTTGTGGGATTTGTCTTCCTATCCGCAAGACCATCATATAGATGGCATAATTGTGAAAGATCATCGTAACTAATGGGTTTTATAGTGATCAATGCAATCCTACTTTCTGGACGAAAGCCATATTGATCTGTCCCAAGGTATCGTTATACGTGTAGCCTGATTTAATGTAAATTTTTATTGCGTTCTTATTTTCTTTATCTACTGCTAGGAAACTTCGCTTCGCACCGTTAGTTACACCCCAGCGTAGGCCCTCCGTAAATAAAAGGGTACCGATACCCTTATTGTGATAATTGGGATCTACAGCTAATTGCCTTAGCCATAGGATTGGGCCATTCTCACTTTCGAATCCGTAAATATTTAATAAACATACGCCAACAACTTCCTTATGTAGCTCTGCTACAAGAACGCAGGAATGGTCCGCTTCATTCCATTCTTGTATGAATTCCAACTCTTCACCGTAAAAACCCCTTGAAACATCCTTGCATGCTTGTGTTATCAGACTAGCCTGTTTGTATTCATGAGGCTCAATCTTCCTAATGGATATTGATGATCCCACCACGCTCGCGCTAGTAACACATGTTGATATATCCTTATTCCAAAAGTCAATAAACTCACTAACAACAGTAAATCCAACAGCCTCCATTGCAGGAATGAAATCCGGATGTATAAACTCGATATATATTGTCTCTAATCCATCCGTATGCAATTGATTAAGCCTAGTTATTAAGTCTAATAACGTATTCATAAATGCCTGTTCAGAATCAGCGGCCCAGAAGATATTGTGACGATGATCAATGAATCTACATAGGGCAAAAACCCCTGGTTTATCAATAATAATATCTTCAGGTAAAATGGTTTGAAACTCTTCAAGATTCAAATATTTCAGTGAACTGTACTTGAAATCCGTAGTCTTCTTAAATAGTTCTTCCATCTATATCTTCTCCCCAAATAGTTATATAGTTCGCCTAATCGTTGTTAGATGATTTATATAAGTATTGGTCTTTGGTTCAAATAAAACTGTGATTAATGTCATTCCGCTTACTAGTCCTAGGAAAACAAAAAGGTGATTGCATATCCTGTCATACAGGATATGCAATCACCTCTTCATTGAGAGTTCATAATATTTATTAAGAAGAAATTATAAGTTCAGATTCCGATTCACTAAGTCGATCCGTTGTTGAACACAAGCATAGGAGCGCAGTGGATCTTCTGGCGTATTCATAGCGTAATCCAACAATTGATCAACAGTTGTTGTAGCAACATGGAGTCTTGTGTCTGATGACGCATAGTAGATATATACTTCCCCATTGTCTAGAGCGATGACACCATTGGAGAAGACTACGTTCGATACGTCACCGATCCGTTCGATGCCTTCAGGGGCAATGAAATGTCCGCCTGGACGGTGTGTAACGACTTGTGGGTTATCTAATTCAGATAAGAAAACATAGAGTACATAACGTAAGCCTGCTGCAGTATTTCTTACACCGTGTGCAATATGCAACCAGCCCTTATCTGTCTTAATTGGAGCGGGTCCTTGACCATTCTTAACTTCCTTAATCGTATGATAATGTCTTTCGTCGATAATAATTTCTTGGTCAACGACTGCATTCTCAATCGTACTGGATAATCCGAAGCCAATTCCACCGCCTGAACCTGTGTCAATAAATCCATCTTGCGGACGAGTGTAGAAGGCATATTTACCTTCAACAAACTCAGGATGTAATACGACGTTTCGTTGTTGAGCCGAAGCTGTCTTAAGATCAGCTAGGCGCTCCCAAGAAATGAGATCCTTGGTACGTACAATTCCACACTGAGCAGTAGCACTAGAGAGGTCTCCTCTTGGTGCAACTGGATCCTTACGTTCTGTGCAGAAGAGACCGTAGATCCAACCATCTTCATGTTGTACGAGACGCATATCATAGACATTGATGTCCGGATCTTCTGTCTCAGGTAGCACAACAGGGTGATCCCAGAAGCGGAAGCCATCTACACCGTTGTCACTTTCAGCAATAGCAAAGAATGACTTACGATCTAATCCTTCCACACGTGCAACAAGATAGAACTTATTGTTGAGATGGATAGCTCCTGCGTTAAACACACAGTTAATACCTAAACGTTCCATGAAGTAAGGGTTAGTCTCGGGGTTGAAATCATATTTCCAGATCAGTGGTGTCTGTTCTGCCGTTAGGACAGGATGTTGATACCGATCATATATCCCATTCCCATAAGGAACCTTCTCATTCTTACGATTGACTAGCGCCTCATAACGCTCTGTTAGCTGTTGTTTACGAGTATTAAATAATGAATTCATGCGTATTCCTCCTAAAATTTTTATTACATCGGAAGCATTACTTTAGTTATTGACTCAACTTTCGCAGCTTAAATCTTTAAACAAACCCTTGATATAGCTGGGCAAACTAGAGATCCATTCTTGTAGTTGACAAAAAACAGACGTTTTATTCTTTTTTGTCTTCGTTTGAACCAGA